>NZ_JBIMDK010000003.1:0-295363 GCF_048552595.1 Acinetobacter psychrotolerans
AAAGCGTTAGATTGGCTTACACCATTAGAGAAATTTGCTCAGCTTGTTGATTATCATAAGACTTTTCAAACTGTCGCACCTCATGTTTGAATTCGCCTAGTATCTTTTTTTAATCCCGCCTATGTAAAATCCGATTGAATTTTTATTGTTAAAATTAAAAAAATATATTTGAAATATAAAACTTATTTTATTATTTAGTCATTAGGATTAATTTTTGATTAAGTATTTGAATACAAAATTCGTTAAATTTAAATCTAGGCATTTCTACATTTTTTATGCTATCAATGAGTGGTAATGAAATTGGACAATCAATGCACAATAGATTGCTATCGTCCGACTAAATCTTAAAAAAATAATGGAAAATTTAAAATGGAAAATACAGAGAATAGTCAATTTTATGATACACATATACATTATTTGATTCATTGGGAACGAAATCTAGCAGATAAAGTTTTCTTGGTTCAACCATCACCTAATGGACAAGCCACCAGTTACACATGGAAAGAGGTTGGTCGCCAAGTCAGAAGCATGGCAGCCTATTTAAAATCTTTAAATATAGAGCCTCAAAGTAAAATTGCGATCTACGGTAAAAATAGTGCACATTGGATCATGGCAGATCTAGCCATTTGGATGGCAGGCTATGTATCTGTGCCGTTGTATCCAACTTTAAATGCAGAAGGAACAGCGTATGTTCTAGAGCATAGTGAAGCAAAATTATTATTCATTGGTAAATTGGATGGTAAAACAGACAGTTGGGGAGATGTGAAAACAATTTTACCGAAAGATTTTCCTTGTATTCTTTTACCTTTAGCACCTGAATATAAAGCACAGAAGTGGAATGATATTATCCAAGTTACTGCTCCACTGGAAAATCCAGAATTTCCTGAAAAAGATGATTTAGCAACAATTGTTTATACATCAGGAAGTACAGGTGTACCTAAAGGTGTGATGCAAAGTTTTGCCACATTACTTGCTGGATCTCGTGAATTAAGAACAACTTATCAGGTGTCATCTTCAGATCGAGCATTATCTTACTTACCACTCGCACATGTTGCTGAACGAATTTTTATAGAATCTTCCGCAATGATTACGGGTTTAACGGTTTATTTTGCAAACTCTATTGATACTTTTATCGATGATTTAAACCGAGCAAAACCTACATTATTCTTTTCTGTACCACGTTTATGGACTAAATTCTATTTAGGAATTAATGAAAAAATTCCACCTCATGTACAAAATATTTTATTTAAACTCCCTATTATTGGAAAAATCATAAAGAAAAAACTATTAACTAAATTAGGTTTAAATAATGTGCGATATGCTTTCACCGCTTCTGCACCATTACCCGTTGATATTATTTTATGGTACAGAAATTTAGGTTTGGAATTACTTGAAGTATATGGAATGACAGAGAATTGTGGATATTCTCATGTGACTCGAGTTGGGCAATTTAAAAGTGGTTATGTGGGAAATGTTCAGCCCAAAGTTGAATGTAAAATTGATAGTAATGGCGAAATTTTGGTTAAAAGCCCTGGAACGATGTTGGGATACTATAAAAATCCTGGAAAAACCGCAGAAGATATCACCAGTGATCACTTTTTGCGTACAGGAGATTTAGGGGAAATTGATGCAGAAGGGCGTTTAAAAATTACAGGACGTATTAAAGATATTTTCAAAACCTCTAAAGGCAAATATGTCATGCCTGTTGCTATTGAGCAAAAATTAGGAAATCACACATTCATCGAGTCTGTATGTGTAGGAGGAGCGAATCAACCACAACCCGTTGCTTTTATTATGCTTGCAGAGGATATTCGTCAGCAACTTGAGCAAGGTAAAAGGCATGATGAAATTGATAAAGAGCTAAATTCTTTATATGTAGAAATAAATCAAGGACTCGAACATCATGAAAAAATTGATTATTTTGTTGTCATTAAAGACATCTGGACGATGGAAAATGACATGCTTACACCGACCATGAAAATCAAACGTAATAAAATTGAAGCAAAATATGAACCGTATTTAGATAGTTGGATCAAACAAGGTAAAGATGTGATTTGGGAATAATGTATTGTGAATTTACAAAGTTTATTTTGTAGTACTGTATTTTAAATAAGTGTAAATAATTGAATTTTATATGTTAGTAATATTTTTAATCTTAAAAAAACCTCTATATACTTAAACGTATAGAGGTTTTTTATAATAAATGATTCTAGCACCCTATTTTTATTCATTTTGAAAACTAGAGTAGGTTAATGAAAAATTTTAGTGGATTTGTGCTTCATCTAAATGGCGAGAGCCTTCGAGTAACATACGGATCATAATCATGGTTTGTTCTGCCACTTGCTTACGCTCATCTGTAGGTAAATCAATAACTTTTGCACCCATGTTGAATACCAGTTGCGTAATTGCCTTGGCAACTAATTCAGGATGTACCAATTTACTATGATTAATGCGTTCGATACGGATCAAATCTTCTTGTAATTCTTGCTGAAAATAGTTCAATTGCTTTTCTACTGCAAGTTTATACGATGTTGAACCTGTATAACCTTCACGTAATAAAAGACTGAGATTACCTTCATCTGCATCTAATTGTTTAATAAAGACTTCAACAGAACTGCGAATAATGCTGCCATGCTTGATTGCTTTAATACGCGCTTCATGCAAAATTTTGCGTAAGACCAAGCCAGAACGATCAATTAGCTCAATAGCAAGTTCATCGATATCTTTAAAATGACGATAAAAACTATTGGGTGCAATGCCTGCTTCACGAGCTACTTCACGCAAACTTAAAGATGCAATACTTTTCTGTGGACCTATTAAATTCAATGCTGCTTGAAATAATTCGTCTTTGGTAATTGTTGCTTTTCGGCCAACTGTACGCACAGAAACTTTTTCAAGATCATCATGAAAAGAGTCTTGAAGGAGTGTTGTATTCTGAGGAAGTGCAGAAGTCTGATTCATAAATATCAAATAAATTAAATTATTTAACTAGTATAGCCGTTGCTCTTACATAAATGAAATGTCTAGATACAATACGAGTGTATATACAAATATATATACATATGTATAATAATTAAAATCCAATCGAATGGTGAGCGCAACATGCACGCTATTGAAAAGCAAAAACCTATTTTAAACTCTATATTTGACGTTGTAATCGGTCAAGATAATGCAAATTTTTGGCTGCGAAAAGTTAATCCATTGTGGTCAGTACAGCAAGCTTTGGGTAAAGTTGTTCAAAAAGAACAAGCTGCTGAAGATACAGTTAGTTTAAAGATCCAGATTAATCGTCATTTTAAAATGGGACAGGCAGGTCAGCATCATCCTGTGATCATTGAAATTCAGGGGCGACGTTACGAAAGAACCTATAGCTTGACTCAGTTAGACCGTCAGCATGTTTTATTAACAGCCAAGAAAGTTGAAAATGGTACTGTCAGCCAATGGTTATCTAATCATGTGAAAGTGGGTGATATTTTAGAGTTTGGTCAGCCTTATGGAGACATGCTGCTGCCAAAGGAAATTACACCTTTGCTACTATTGGCCGCGGGGAGTGGAATTACCCCAATGTATAGCTTAATTAAAGCATTAGAGAAAAATAAGCAGATTGAACAGCAATCCGTTCACCTGAAATATTGGGTGAAAAAGCATGCTGATGTCGCTTTTAAACAGCAATTTGAGCAACTGTCTGAACGCTATTCAAACTTTAAATTTGATGTGTTCTATACCCAAGAAGTACCAGCAGATGCACGTTTGAATGTCGAACATATTCAGTCAATGCAAAATTTGCAACAAAGCACGGTTTATGTTTGCGGGCCATCTGGGTTTGTAAATACTGCGGAATCTTTATTTCAAAATGTTCAGAATTTTAAAAGCGAAGCTTTTAGTTTAACGCTGGTTATTTCTGATGAAACAGGCTTTATCAATGTCACTTTAACCAAGTCCAATAAAGTGGTCGCAATCCCCAAAGGGCAATCTATTTTAGTCGGTTTAGAACAGCAAAATATCAAGCCGCAACATGGCTGTCGAATGGGTATTTGTAATAAATGTGCATGTCATAAAGCCCAAGGTGCAACTAAAAATTTGGTCAATGGTTTAGGCAATACTGAACCCAATAATTTATTGCGAATTTGTGTCAATTCAGCACAAACAGATTTAATTATCGATATTTAAGCGAGTTTTACCATGAATATGCCAGTTAAAATTCAATATTTTAAAAATCCGAAAAACCGTGAATTGACGCCATTTGAATTGGATGAATTAGCACGAGAGTTGGATGCGATCAAACAAGAAGTTTTAGATGATATTGGTGAAAAAGATGCCAAATACATCAAAAAAGTTTATGCCGCAGTTCGCTATAGCAGTATTTTAGGGCGAGCTTGTTTATTTGCAGGTTGGTTTCCACCAGCATGGTTACTTGGGACAGGTTTACTTGGTTTTTCCAAAATCATGGAAAATATGGAGCTTGGTCATAATGTAATGCACGGTCAATACGATTGGATGAATGATCCGCGCTTTAAGGGTACAACTTACGAATGGGATATTGTTGGAACGTCTGACAACTGGCGCCAGACCCATAATTATAAGCATCATACCTATACCAATATCAAAGGTATGGATGATGATATTGGGTATGGTTTGTTGCGTTTATTTCCAGAACAACGTTGGAAACCAGGTTTTTTATTGCAGCCTTTATACGCAATTCCATTTTGTCTATTGTTCCAATGGGGCGTTGCGATTCAAAATCTTGAAATCGGCAAATTAGTTTATAAACGCAAAACATGGGCGCAGTTTAAAGAAGAGTGGAAACCAACCCAGAAGAAAATTGGTAAGCAGTTTTTTAAAGATTATCTTTTCTTTCCGTTGATTGCTGGACCCGCTGCATTACCTGTATTTACAGGAAATTTAGTGGCAAATGGTCTTCGTAATATTTGGACATTCAGTATTATTTTTTGTGGACATTTCACTAAAGATACAGAGGTTTTCCCAAAAACTGTTTTACAGGACGAAAGCCGTGGGCATTGGTATATGCGCCAAATTCGTGGTTCTTCGAACTTAACAGGTTCAGAAGCTTTTCACATTCTTACAGGGCATTTAAGCCATCAGATTGAACATCATCTTTATCCAGAAGTTCCTGCACGCCGTTATCGTAAAATGGCACCCAAAGTTCAGGCCGTTTGTGAAAAATATGGCCTAAATTATAACAATGCAAGCTTGTTTAAGCAGTATGGACAAGTGCTTGGACGTATTGTGAAATATGCATTTCCTTTTAAAAAATAAGATCGTAAATTAAGCTTTCGATTGCCACTTTCGAGTGGCTTTTTTTATTGCAAGAAAAAAGGATTGGTCGGTAATCTATAGCGATTAAATATTTGTAATAACCAAGATAAAATGATCCAATAATAATGAGAGAAAATCGAAACTTGGTTACAGAAACATGCAGCTAAAATTACTTTCAGTCACTTAACTCATCGGCAACGATTGCTGAGTTAGCGCTATTGCAACAAAAAATCTCTCATCCGAATATCTGCTGCTGAATTAGATTATAGCTATAGTATAATGATTATGCATCGTGAGCCGATTTAAAATTGAGTCATTCATGTAATTGTTTTAATAGATTTATTTTAATAGGATTTCAATGAAAGAAAAGGTCATAGCCCATTCGGCCAATTAAAAACACCAGTAGAATTAAAAAGAAAATACGAATAAAACCACTTCCATATTTAAATGCCAAAGCAGTACCCGCAAGTGAGCCTAAAACATTGCAAAATGCTAAAATGATGCCAGCCATCCATAAAATATGCCCAGAAGGAATAAAGAAGAACATGGCAGAAATATTAGTGGCGACATTGACTAATTTCGCAGATGCAGAAGCATTTAAAAAATCAAAAGCAAATACTTTTACAAACAGAAAGAGTAAAAAACTACCTGTCCCTGGGCCAAAAATTCCATCATAAAATCCAATTAAGGCGCCAAAAAATAAACCTAACGCAATTTCTTTTTTACCCGTCTGTAACACAGTATGGATTTTACCTAAGTCTTTTTTGGCAAAGGTGTAGATGGCAATCAAGATCAGTAAAAAGAATACGATATAACGCATCAACTCTTTAGGTATCAACGAAACGGACATTGCACCTAAAAAAGAAAATATAAATGCTGCCAACATTGTGGGTAGTATAAGTTTCCAATTGATCGTAACTTTCTTAAAGTAGGCAAATGCAGAAGATACAGTGCCTGCCATGGCAATGATTTTATTGGTTCCAAAAACTGTGGCGAGACTTTGATTGGGAAAGGCATGCATTAGTGCTGGGAGTAGAACTAATCCACCTCCACCCACCGCAGCATCAATTAAACCCGTACAAAAAGCGAAGAAGCCTAAACTCAGAAGTATTGTCTCGTATTCCATTACAAATTGTTCTAACTGTTATTTTAAGAGAATAATCATAGAATATATTCAAATAAAAGTAATTAAAAAGCGCTAATCTCAGTCTATGAGATTAGCGCTTTAGTTTTAAATGCTTTGTAAATCTACACGTTTTTCAAAAATTAGAAATCAACAGAAGTTTGTAGATAGAAAGTACGTGGCTGTCCTACGTATTTTCCACCTGTAGAGTCAGATGAACGAGTAAAATATTCTTGATCAAATAGGTTTTTAATCCCACCTGCAACTTTTAAGCCGTAAAAATCTTGCCCAAAATCATAACCTGTACGTACAGCAAAAGTTGAATAACCTGGGATATCACCAGTACGGCCATCTGCAGTTTCAACAGTTTGGTAAACATTGCCTGAACCCGGCGCATGTTGTTTAGATTGAGCAAACATATCAGCATTGACAGACCATTTGTCAAAGCTATAAGCAAGCCCTAAATTTCCAACATGTCTTGAATAATAAGGTAAGTCCTTACCATCAAATTTACCTGCCTCAGACACTGCTTTGGTAAAGGTATAATTACTATAGATTTTGAGGCCTTCAAGTGTGTCATAAAGATTACCAAAGTCATAACTTAGGCCAAACTCTACACCTTTATGACTGGTTGCACCTAGATTGGTCCAAATGCCTGTACCAATATTGTCAGGGCGTTCAAGTAATAATTCTTTATCGAAGTCTAAATAGAACACTGTAAATTCAGCATTTAAACCATTGCCGAGGTATTTTGTACCGATTTCATAGTTGTTGGATTTTTCAGGATGGAGACCATCTAAAGTGGTTACAGCTTTGTTGCTTTCAACTTTAGCCAACTGGTTATATTGCTGAGGACCAAAAGAAACCGCTGCATTGGCAAAGACATTCCATTGTTCATTGAAATTGTATTGCACTGCAAGGCTTGGTAAAAACTCATCAGAATTAATTTTTGGATGCACCGTATTGATGAATTTACCATTTTGATAAGCTGTGTAATCATTATGGGTTTTAATAGACTCAAATCGTACACCCGGAGTGATGGTCAGTGCACCTAGACCAAAACGGTTATCAATATACACGGCATGGGCTTTGGTTCCACCTTCACTGCTAGTGTTGGCAAGGCGTTCACCCGGTGTACCTGTTACAGTGTTATATGGCGCTGTACGACCAGAAAACTCTGAACTGTCTTCCTCTAAGTAGCGATAGCCGACTGTGACTTCATTATTCATATTGCCCAAAGTGTAGGCACGTGAATAACGTGGTTCAATGCCAAAATATTTATAATCACGTGGAGAGTTACTAATTCGACTATTTATAGTACCTTCTACAGCTGACTCTAGATCACTGGTACGGAATGAATCGACATAATAACCAAGAATTTCAAAGTTATTTAATTCATCTTTATGGCTATATTTAACAGAAACATCTGAACGACGACCCGCAAAATAGTTACGATATTGGTTCGACTGGTATGGATTTTTGGCATAATCTGCAGTCGTTAAGCCTTCTGGCATTTCGCCACGGCCTTCATAATGATGCAGATTAAGTGCAATCGAATCGGCATCTGTCAACTGATATGACGACTTTAACATGACGTCATCGATATCTATCTCGTTATTGGCTTCGCGATAGCCATTTCCTTTTGTTCCTGAATAAAGTAGTGCAAGGCCTAAACCATTATCCATAGTACCGCCAATAAAGAGGTTTGGACTGTACTTGAGTTGGTCGGTACCTGTGGCGAATTCTGTGGTTAAACCAACAGAGCCTGATAGTTTTTCAGGGATTGCACGGGTATTAAAGTTGATAATCCCACCTACGTTTTGAGGCCCAAAGCGGACTGAACCTGCGCCACGAACAACGTCTACAGATTCAATATTGCCCATTGAAACAGGTGCCATAGACAATTGTGGTTGACCATAAGGTGCGAAGGATAATGGGACACCATCCATCAATACTGTAGAACGAGGTGATAGGCGAGAGGTTAAGCCGCGGACACCTAAATTGAGTGACACATCACTGCCACCTGTTCCATTGCTGTCCTGAACCTGAACCCCTGGCACTTGTTTTAACGCATCACGGATAGAGGTCACCGCAGATTCGTCCATTTTTTTACGATCGATAATGGTACGTGCACCTGCATGCTTGTGAACTTTTTCAGCATTGGCTGCTTCAAGCCAGTTTCCTTCAGCTTGGACTGTGATGGTTTTCAGTGCTTGTATTGTACTTTCTTGATTATCTTCGGCAAAAGTTGTACTGGATATAAAGCTTAGGGAAGTTGCAATTGCAAGGCTCAGGTACGTACGTTTAAAAATGGTGAAGACAGATGTTCTACGGCTTGGAATTTTCATAAGGAGACAAGTGTTTGGAATTGTGCGTATCTTAATCTGTTCAATCACATTTTTAAATCAGGATGATTATCATTTAAAACTATTGCTTAATTCAAATTAATAGATTTTTTAATAAATTATTCACAATTTCGTATATTAATTATAAAAAACCGCGCTTAAGCACGGTTTTTTATAACAATTAAAATCTTATTTAAATTGGATCGAACCATTGGCGTTGACGGTAATTTTAGACTCACCAGAAGCCATATTTTGACCACCGACTGCATCTGCAGCCTCAAATTTTGCCATAGATGCGCGAGCAGCATAAATTGGTTGTGGATATGAATTACTAGTGTTGATATTTAAACTGACCAAGTTATACGCAGACTTATTCCATGCTTGGGTTAAAATTTGCGCACGTTGCTGAAAGTTTTTTGATGCTTCAACGATCAAATCATTTTCAACTTTTTTACGCTGTTCATCGGAAACCGTGAAGTTAATCGATTGTGTTTGAAAGTTTTGTTGTAGCTCATTGATCAATTGGCTTGCTGCTTTAAAATCTTTACTCTCGATTTGAATTTCAGCACGACCACGCCATTCTTTTAACTTTTGGTTATCATTGTCATAAACAGGATAGGTCGTTTGTGAACCCGTTTCGACTTTGACTTGCGGATATTTTTTCGCAGTTGCCATCGCTTGATTCATCAATTGTGTAATTTGTGATGAAAGCTCAGCAGGTTGTTTGTTGGTTTTTTCTATGAAAAGTACAGCATGCATTTCATCATTAGAGACCTGACGAGTTGCATCGGCTTGTACATTCACAACATTATAATTTAAAGCATCATTATCAGCAGCCATAGTCATTGTGCTAAGTGTCGTTCCTAGTAGTAGTGTTGTTAAGGCTAAATAGCGCATAAAAAATCCTTTGAAATAGAATAAAGTGATCATAAAAGTCATAAATTTATGTTTTGATAGTAAGCACAAGTTTTGCATTACTTGAGTAGAATTTGTGGTGTATTTGTAATTATTTATACTTAATTTGAAATGATAGATAAATTAAAATTATTTTAAAAATATATACTTGAGAATACAATTATTCAATTTACCAACAGAAAAAGTGAAATAATAAAATAAGTGATAAATCGTCGGGTTTTCTTTGCTTTGTCACATAGTATGATGATAATAAATAGTAAGTTGGGGTTTAATGTTTTTTTCGATCAATGGACTTTAGATAAGTACATAAAAGATATTTATTTTCTTGAAAAAAACTGTATTATCTCGCTCCTAGTTGTGAGTATACAAAATCACTCGAACTAGATCTATAAAGCGCCGAGTCAAAGGACCGCAAGTCACCCGACTTATTTCTTTCAACCCATATCAGAGATGGTAATTCGATATGAGCGTTTCTTCTGTAAATCCTGCCCCTAATTCTACTAACGAATACTATTTGGCTCGCCAAAGTCAGATGGAATCGAATGTTCGTAGCTACCCACGTAAATTACCGTTGGCAATAGCAAAAGCTTTAGGATGTTGGATTACTGATGTTGAAGGTACAGAGTACCTCGATTGTTTAGCTGGGGCAGGAACATTGGCATTAGGCCATAATCATCCTGCGGTAATTAAAAGTATTCAAGACACTATCGCTAGTGGTCTTCCTCTACATACTTTGGATTTAACAACACCTTTAAAAGATGCTTTTACTGAAGCACTTCTTGCTCAACTTCCGGGTGGACAAGAAGAATACTGCTTACAGTTCTGTGGTCCGTCTGGTGCAGATGGTACAGAGGCAGCAATTAAATTGGCGAAGACTTATACAGGTCGTAGCACTGTTATCAGTTTTTCTGGTGGTTACCATGGCATGACGCATGGTGCACTAGCAATGACAGGTAACTTATCTGCTAAAAATGCGGTAAATGGCTTAATGCCAGGCGTGCAATTTATGCCGTATCCGCATGAATATCGTTGCCCATTGGGTATTGGCGGTGAAGCAGGTGTAGATGCTTTGACTTATTTCTTTGAAAATTTCATTGAAGATGTTGAAAGCGGTGTGACGAAACCTGCTGCTGTTATTCTTGAAGCAATTCAAGGTGAAGGCGGTGTAGTCACTGCGCCAGTAAAGTGGTTGCAAAAAATCCGTGAAGTGACTGAACGTCATAACATCGTATTAATTCTAGATGAAGTTCAAGCTGGTTTTGCACGTTCAGGCAAAATGTTTGCTTTTGAACATGCTGGAATTGAGCCTGACGTTATTGTTATGTCTAAAGCTGTCGGTGGTAGCTTACCGCTTGCAGTGTTAGGTATTAAACGTAAGTTTGATGCTTGGCAGCCTGCTGGTCACACGGGTACATTCCGTGGTAACCAACTTGCAATGGGTACTGGTCTTGCAACAATCCAAACCATTAAAGAACAAAACCTTGCACAAAATGCGCAAGAACGTGGTGATTTCTTACAAGCTGAGTTTAGAAAATTAGCAGTAGAATTCCCATGTATTGGTAATGTTCGTGGTCGTGGTTTGATGCTAGGTGTGGAGATTGTTGACGAACGTCAAACAGCAGATCACATGGGCTCATTGCCAGGTGATTCTCAATTGGCTGCTGCAATTCAAACAGCTTGTTTCAACAATAAATTATTGCTTGAAAAAGGTGGTCGTAGCGGAACTGTTATCCGTTTACTTTGCCCACTGATTATCACGCATGATGAATGTGTTGAAGCAATTGCACGCTTTAAAAAGGCGCTTGCAGAAGCTCTTATCGCAGTTCGAGGCGCTTAAGTTATGGTAGATTTTGCAGAACATCGTAAAGCGTTACTCTGCAATGATGCTCAATCGATTGCTGACTATGAGTCAGCAATGACTGAGGCGACTAAAGCAGTCGCAGCATGGTTGCAAAATGATAAAATGTATACTGGCGGTAGCATTAAAGAGCTTCGCCAAGCCATTTCTTTTAATCCTTCAAAAGAAGGTTTAGGTTTACACCAATCGCTTGAGCGTATGGTGGAGCTTTTCCTGAATAAAAGTTTAAAAGTGCACCATCCACATTCTTTAGCACATTTGCATTGTCCAACAATGGTCACAAGTCAAATTGCTGAAGTGTTGATTAATGCGACCAATCAATCAATGGATTCATGGGATCAAAGCCCTGCGGGTTCATTGATGGAAGTTCAATTGATTGATTGGCTTCGTCAAAAAGTCGGCTATGGTGCAGGTCAAGCAGGTGTTTTCACTTCAGGCGGAACACAGTCTAACTTGATGGGTGTTTTACTTGCTCGTGACTGGTGTATTTCTAAAAACTGGAAAGACGACAACGGCAATCCTTGGTCTGTACAGCGTGATGGTGTCCCAAGCGATGCAATGCGTAACGTCAAAGTGATTTGTTCTGAAAATGCACATTTCTCTGTGCAAAAGAATATGGCAATGATGGGTATGGGTTTCCAATCAGTCGTGACCGTCCCTGTGAATGAAAATGCACAGATGGATATGGATGCGTTGGAAAAAACCATGGCGCATTTACAGGCTGAAGGCAAAATTGTAGCTTGTGTCGTTGCGACTGCTGGTACAACAGATGCAGGTGCGATTGACCCATTGAAACAAGTGCGTGAAATCACCAATAAATATGGCGCATGGATGCATATCGATGCGGCATGGGGTGGTGCACTGATCTTATCAAATGACTATCGTTCAATGCTTGATGGTATTGAGTTGTCAGATTCGATCACATTGGATTTCCATAAGCATTATTTCCAAAGTATTTCATGTGGTGCCTTCTTGCTGAAAGATGAAGCGAATTATCGTTTCATGCATTATGAAGCAGAGTATTTAAACTCTGCTTATGATGAAGAGCATGGTGTACCAAACCTTGTGTCTAAATCGCTCCAAACAACACGTCGTTTCGATGCGTTGAAATTATGGATGACGATTGAAAACCTTGGTGAGGAACTCTACGGTTCTATGATCGATCACGGTGTTAAATTAACCCGTGAGGTTGCAGATTATATCAATGCAACTGATGGTCTAGAAATGCTTATAGATCCTCAGTTTGCTTCGGTATTGTTCCGTGTCATTCCACAAGGCTATCCAGCTGAATTGCTTGATGCTTTAAATCAGAACGTGGCAGATGAACTATTTGCACGTGGTGAAGCAAATATTGGTGTGACTAAGGTTGGAAATGTTCAGTCTCTGAAAATGACCACTTTAAGCCCAGTTGCAACTTTAGAAAACGTGAAAAATCTTCTCGCTATGGTGTTAGAAGAAGCGAATCGTATTAAAGATGCGATTGCTAATGGTAGTTATGTGACTGCATTAGATTAATTTATTATTCATGTGCAAGTTATATTAAAAAAGAGGTCGTAATGACCTCTTTTTTATTGCAAATTGATGATCTGAATATATTCAGATTAATAGATGCCAGCTATCTTTAGAAAAGTTATATTTTAAAAATGTTGAATGCCATTTTTCATAATTTAATGTGAATATTGTCATTTTTATTTCTCTGCTTTTAAATTATTAATAGATTTAAGATGGAAAAATGATAACAGGGTGACTTGAAATATTGCTCTATTAAGTAAAATTCAAATGTTTAGATATGACATAAACATGAAATATTACATTTTAAAGCAGATTCTTTGAAAAAAATAAAATAGTACACAGTAATTTACATATTGAAATTTAAAGATTTTTAATGGAATCAAATGCAAAACATCAATTATCATAAAAGCGTCATAAAGCTGTAACTTCTTTGTCATATTTTAAAATCAAAATGCAGATATCCGAAAAGTACTACACAACAAGAAGTGGCGTACTTCAAATTTGCAGTTTAAATTTAAGAGAGAATAGAATGCGCTTTAATCACATTGCACTTGCATTAGCAGTTTCAGGGGCAGCTGTAACGACTACAGCTAACGCAGCTCGTGATACCATCCAAATTGCTGGTTCTTCTACTGTACTTCCATATGCAAGTATCGTTGCTGAAGAGTTTGGTAATACTTTCCCTCAGTTTAAAGCACCTGTTGTAGGTTCTGGTGGTAGTTCAGCGGGTCTTAAACAGTTTTGTTCAGGCGTGGGCGATAATACAATTGATATCGCAAATGCATCACGTAAAATTAAAGATACAGAAATTGCAGCTTGTAAAAAAGCGGGTGTAAATAAAATCCAAGAAATCAAAATTGGTTATGATGGTATTGTATTTGCATCAAACTCAACAAAAGCTGCCTATAAATTACGTCCACAGCACGTATTTGCCGCATTAGCTGCTGAGTTACCTTCAAATGGTAAACTGGTTCCTAACCCATATACGCGTTGGAATCAAATTGATAAATCGCTTCCAAATGAGCCAATCACTTTAGTGGTTCCTGCATCTAACCACGGTACACGCGAAGTTTTCCAAGAGAAAATGGTTGAAGCTGGTTGTGAAACTTACGATTACTTCAAAAAGTTAGATAAAGATGCTCAGAAAAAAGCATGTTCTAACTTCCGTAAAGACGGTAAGGTAATTGAAATTGCAGGTGATTATACTGAAACACTTGCGCGTTTAAAAACCTCTCCAAGTGCTGTTGGTGTATTTGGTCTAGGTTTTTATGATCAAAACCGTGACAAGTTACGTGTTGCTACGGTAAATAATGTTGTACCTTCTGAACAAACGATTCTAAATGGTTCTTACCCAGTATCTCGTCCTTTATACTTCTATGTGAAAGGTGAGCATTTACAATCAATCAAAGGTTTAAAAGAGTTTACTGAATACTTCTTGAATAAAAAAGTATCTGGTAAAGGTTCTAAATTGGATAAAGCTGGTTTGATTTCTATGTCAGATGCAGAGCGCGCAAAAATTCTTGCAGCGTTCAAAGCTGGTAAATAATCAATCCGTAATGATAGAAGCTGATGGTGGGTGACCACCATTGGCTTTCATTGCTAAGCAGAGTTTTTTCAAATAATGAAAATTGAAAGAACGGTGGAGAATACATGAATCTGCTACTCATTGGCGTGTTATTAGCTTTAATTGCTATCGCATATCAAATCGGGCTACGAAAAAGCCGAAGCCTAGCAGGTAAGGGAAATAACACTGCAATTTTACATTCACGTCCAGGCTATTATGGCTCGTTGGTCGCATTATGGTGTGGAATCCCAGCTTTTTTAATTTTGATTATTTGGAACTTGGTTGAACCGAGTATTTTACAACATCTAATTCTAAAGAATGTGCCAACGAATATTGCATCTGGCTTAGATGCTGCAGGAGTTGATGTTCTTGTAAACCGTATTCAAGCAATTGCTTCAGGATTTGGAGTAACGGATACACCGGCAGCATATGAAGTTGCGGCGGCTGAACAACTTGCAAAATTTGAAAGAGTTGGATCATTCGCAAAATTTGCAGTGGTCATTTGTGCTGCAATGCTTGGTTTGGTTTGGGCGAAGAAAAAAATTAGCCAACAATTCCGAGCTCGTAATGAAGTAGAAAAAACAATTAATGTCGTTTTGATTCTATGTTCTGGTGTTGCGATTCTGACGACTGTTGGTATTGTGATGTCAATGTTCAGCGAAGCAATGCACTTCTTCCAATTCGTAAGTCCAGTCGATTTCTTTTTTGGTACCGAATGGAACCCTGGTTTTAGTACTTCAGGCAATGCAGAAGGAAGCTATGGTTTATTGCCGTTACTATGGGGAACACTCATGGTCAGTGGTATCGCACTTTTAGTTGCAGTGCCATTGGGTTTAATGATAGCGATTTATCTTGCTGAATATGCTTCTCCACGATTCCGCTCATGGGCAAAACCTGCAATTGAAGTTTTAGCAGGTATTCCGACGATCGTTTATGGTGTTTTTGCCATGATGGTTTTGGGACCAGTTTTTAAAATGATTGGTGATTCTATTGGTATAGAAGTGAATGCGACCAGTGCATTAACCGCAGGTTTTGCAATGGGAATTATGATTATCCCTTTCGTGTCTTCACTATCAGATGACATTATTACCCAAGTACCTCGTTCACTCCGTGATGGTTCGTTAGGGCTAGGTGCGACCAAGTCTGAGACGATTCGTCAAGTTGTTCTTCCTGCTGCATTACCAGGGATTACGGGTGCATTCTTATTGGCAGTTTCTCGTGCCGTTGGCGAAACCATGATTGTGGTTCTTGCCGCAGGGAATAGTCCTTTATTGCACATCAATCCACTTGAAGCCGTATCGACAGTTACCGTAACGATTGTAAAACAATTAACAGGTGATACAGACTTTGCTAGTCCGCAAGCACTCGTTGCATTTGCATTAGGTTTGACCTTATTTGTCATTACATTGTGTTTAAACATTGTCGCACTTTATATTGTGCGTAAATATCGTGAGCAATACGAATGAGTACATCAAAGACATCTCCTGTGGGTCAAAATGTATTTGATCCTCAAGTTGCCGCAGAGTTGCGTGAAAAGCGTAAGGCAAAGATTGCAAGTACATTGTCGAAACGCCATCGTAAAGAAAAAGCCTTCCGTATTGCAGGTTTTAGTTCAGTCATTATTGGTCTAGCTTTCGTTGCAATTTTGTTTGGCAGTATTTTATATAAAGGGTTGCCTTCATTTTGGCAAGCCAGTATGACAGTACCCGTATTTTTTGATCCTGCGGTGATTGATGTAGGGCCAAAACCGACACAAAAAGTGGGTGAATCTCCTGCAGTTTTCCAAGAGCGTTATGTCGATTGGCAAACGAAGATGGGGATGGTGGATTGGGATGCGCTGATCGTAAACGGCATCATTGCCAAAGACCCATCACTTGCAAACCGCCGTGATGAGCTTTCTGATTTGTATACTAGTTCTGAATCATATCGAGTTCGAGATATGGTTTTTAAAGATCCTGATCTTATTGGAAAAAAAGTTGAACTGAATTTTCTAACAGATGCCAATATTGATGTGTGGTTAGCAGGAAATATTGATCGCAGTCTTCCAGATGATCAACAACAATTGAGTCCAGAAGTTCGCAAGCTTTCTGATGATTTAGCTGCGAAAGGTGTGATTGAACGTACTTTTAATACTCAACTATTCACAAATCCAGATTCACGTAGTTCACCTGCAACAGCAGGCTTAGCTGGTGCATTCATGGGTTCATTATTCATGATGCTCATTGTGATTGCAATTTCGATACCACTGGGTGTTGCGAGTGCGATCTATCTTGAAGAGTTTGCACCGAAAAACTTTATTACAGATATCATTGAAGTCAACATTAATAACCTTGCAGCTGTTCCATCGATTGTATTTGGTTTATTAGGTGCTGCCATCTTTATCGGGTGGATGCATTTACCGATATCAGCCCCATTAGTCGGTGGTTTGGTATTGAGCCTCATGACGCTTCCTACAGTGATTATTACTACACGTGCATCACTAAAAGCTGTGCCACCATCAATTCGTCAAGCTGCTTTGGGCATTGGGGCTTCACGTTTGCAAACGGTATTCCATCATGTGCTTCCTTTGGCTTTACCAGGAATTATGACTGGTGCGATTATTGGTGTTGCGCATGCTTTAGGTGAAACTGCGCCATTGCTACTGATTGGTATGAGTGCTTTTGTTGCAAATATTCCAGTATCGCCAATGGATCAATCTACTGCATTACCTGTTCAAGTTTATTTATGGCAAGGCAATGAGTTACGTAATTTCTTTGAAGGACGTACAGCCGCAGCAATTATCGTGTTATTGGCATTGATGGTTGGATTGAATAGCTTTGCAATTTGGGTACGTAAGAAATTTGAAGTTCGCTGGTAAAAGAGAGCAGAATATATGAATACTGTAGACATTAAAAATTCCTTAAAACAGGATACAACCGTGAATTCAGAACAATCGCAATTTACTGCAGCTAGTACAGAGCAGAAACAGTCGAATACTTCATTTGTTTCTCAGTTTGATACGGCTGCGCCAAAGAAAGAAAAAAATACCACAGTAAAAATTAGTGCTCAAGATGTGCATGTGTATTATGGCGAAGCAGAAGCGATTAAAGGTATTGATCTTCAAGTGTATGAAAATGAAGTGATTGCATTTATTGGTCCATCTGGTTGTGGTAAATCTACTTTTCTTCGTACTTTAAACCGTATGAATGACACCATCGACAGCTGCCGCATTACAGGTAAGGTCACATTAGATAACCAAGATATTTATGATCCAAATCTAGATGTGGTGCTATTACGTGCACAAGTGGGTATGGTTTTCCAAAAACCAAATCCATTTCCAAAATCTATTTTTGATAATGTTGCTTATGGTCCTAAACTGCATGGTTTAGCCAAAGATAAGTATGATCTAGAAGAAATTGTTGAAAATAGTTTGCGTAAAGCAGGTCTTTGGGATGAAGTAAAAGATCGTTTGAGCCAACCAGGAACAGGTCTTTCTGGTGGTCAGCAACAACGGTTATGTATTGCGCGTACTATTGCTGTAAGTCCAGAAGTAATTTTGATGGATGAGCCATGTTCTGCACTCGATCCAATCGCTACAGCGAAGATAGAAGAGTTGATCTCTGAATTATCGAATCAATATACAATTGCAATTGTGACGCATTCAATGCAACAGGCGGCACGTGTATCAGATCGTACAGCTTACTTTCATCTAGGTGATCTCATTGAAGTTAATGCGACTGAAAAAGTATTTACTCAACCAGATCATCAATTGACTGAAGCTTACATCACAGGTCGTTTTGGTTAATATATTGAATTAATCAGAAGACTTTAAAAAGCAACTCATTTGAGTTGCTTTTTTATGGGCCACTTTAAAATAATTATAGATGCACTTAAAAAAGACTTTAGGGTAAGCCATGATTAATAGATCTTATTGTGATCAAAATATTTTGGCAGAAAGGGGGGATTCTTAAGAATAATATTTTTATATAAATTAAGTGATAAAAATAAGTTACTAGAAGCTTGCTGAATAGATAGAGATTTATTATGGTTGGAGAGAATATTTAATTCTAAAATACAAAACGCCTAATGAAATTCATTAGGCGTTTTGATTGAAATAAGTGTTAGCCTATTTCAAGACTGGGTAGAAATTACTCAGCTACGATAGTAACGAGAACTTCAGCAGTCACATCATGATGCAATTGAATCGAGATGTTGAACTCGCCAGTGTGACGAAGTGCGCCGTTCGGTAAACGAACTTCAGCACGGTCAACTTCAAGACCAGCATTTGTTAAAGCATCAGCAATATCACGAGTACCGATAGAACCGAATAGTTTACCTTCATCACCAGATTTAGCAGTGATAACGATGTTAACTTCGTTCAATTGGTCAGCACGTGCTTGAGCAGCAGCTAAAATATCAGCTTCAGCTTTTTCAAGTTCTGCACGACGAGCTTCGAAAGCAGCAGTATTCGACTCAGTCGCTGCTACTGCTTTACCTTGAGGGATAAGAAAGTTGCGGCCGTAACCAGCTTTAACTGAAACTTTATCGCCTAATTTACCAAGGTTTTTAATGCGTTGTAATAAAATAATATCCACAGCTCAACCTCACTTATGATTGTCAGTGTAAGGAATCAACGATAAATAGCGAGCTTGTTTAATAGCTAATGCTAATTGACGTTGGTAACGAGCTTTAGTACCTGTAATACGGCTAGGAACAATTTTGCCGTTTTCAGTAATGTACTGTTTTAACGTATCGATATCTTTATAGTCGATGTAAGCAACTTTCTCAGCTGTAAAGCGGCAGAACTTGCGACGACGGTAAAAACGTGCCATTGATGTTCTCCTTATGCTTCAGCAGAATCTTGAGATTGTTGTGCTTCTTCACGTTGAGCTTTACGCGCACGTTTTTCTTCAGCACTTTTAGCAAGTAAAGATTCTTCAGTGATTGCATGTTCACGACGAATAATTACGTTACGAAGGATTGCATCGTTATAACGGAACAATTCTTCTAATTCATTAAGCGTAGTTTGGTTACATTCAAGATTCATTAGAATGTAATGCGCTTTGTGAATTTTGTTAATTGGGTAAGCCAATTGGCGACGGCCCCAATCTTCAAGACGGTGAATTTGACCTTCGGCATCTTTGATGTGAGAAATGTAGCGTTCTACCATTCCCACAACTTGATCGCTTTGGTCTGGGTGTACCAGAATTACGATTTCGTAGTGACGCATTGTCAGCTCCTTACGGTTTATACAGCCCCAATCAAAAATGATCGAAGCAAGGAGTCACAGTCAACATTAACTCAAAAGTTAATATAGTTGATTGTGCCGCAAAAATTGCGAGCGCCTATTATAAGAAAGTTTGACTCTAAACACAATTTAATATTCAAGTATTTATGTTGTGAGGTCTGGTCACTGAATTTATTTACAGGTTGATGCTTGAATATGATGTAGTCAGTATTTTGGATTGATCTTAATAAAAATTGCAAACCTAGTGGTGATAAATTTCAGCTCGGAAATTTTAAAATAGTTGAACGTTATGAAGGCAATCCAACTGTAGATTTTTATAATCATTGATTTTTAAGTTTAAAAATAAAAAGATAGAGTTGAACTCTATCTTTTTAGAACAGCGGCAAATGTGGTGCAGGGGAGACATAACTGAAACTAAAGCTAAAACTTAAAGCAGTAATTAAAATTACAGAATACAAAAAGTATTTCTTTGCCCAAATTTGATCATTTTCAGCTTTAAATCCAATAATCGATAAATAAACCCAATAAGCAGATAAAGCATTAAAGGTAATTAAAAATAAAATATTGGTATAGCCGAAACAATACAAACCATTCAATACAGCAGCAAACAAAATCACATAGATCAAACTTTCGATTTTAGTGCGATAGATTGAACGTGCTACAGGCAAAATAGGCACGCCTGCATTTTTATAATCATCAAATCGGTAAATAGCGATTCCCCAAGAATGCGGCATTTGCCAAAGTGCGTATGCAAGAAAAAGCAATAACGCGGCAACATCAAATTCATGAGAAACAGCTGTATAACCAATTACAGGAGGGCTTGCGCCAGAAATACTACCAATCACAGTTTGGTGAATAGTGGTACGTTTACTCCAGAGACTATAAAAAACAACATAAACAACAAACCCAAGTACAGCGAAACCAAAGGCATAAGCATTGACAAAAAACCAAAGTAAGCCGAAGCCTATGATGCCTAGAATTGCCGAAAAAACTAAAGCAAGGGTAGGACTAATGGATTTCTTAACAAGCGCGCGATTCATCGTCCTTTCCATCTTATGATCAATATCTTGATCAATGACGTTATTGACGACGCAGCCTGAGGCAACAACAAGGGTTGTACCCAGTAAAGTGATAAAAAGGAGGAGGAAATCTACAGATCCCTGAGCGGCTAAAAAGAAGCCGCCCAGAGTAGTAACGAAGTTACCAAAGAGAATTCCTGGCTTAGTCAGGAATAAGTACTTTTTAAACATAATGATCAGTTTAGATCATCATGTTTGAATGTAAGTAGTTCATAATCCACACAGAACCAATTAGTAAAACGGCAATGGTTAAAATTGTGTAGATAAAAGCAATTACATTCCAGCGTTGTTCTGACGATGAATTCATGTGCAAGAAGAAAACCAATTGCACAAGGACCTGAGCGACGGCTGTAATTGCAATTGTTGCAATCACTGCACCACCAGTCATGCCACTCATCACCATCCCAAACGGGATGATGGTGAGAACTACAGAAAGAATAAAGCCGATTGAGTATTGCTTGATGTTGCCGTGCGAAGCACCAGCAGCATTATGATCATGACTCATTATTGCGCTACTCCCAGTAAGTAAACGACGCTGAATACGCAGATCCATACGATGTCAAGGAAGTGCCAGAACAAGCTTAAGCAAGCAAGACGGCGAGTGTTTGGAAGTGTCAAACCATTTTTCTTGATTTGATACATCAACACAAGCATCCACACTAAACCAGAAGTTACGTGAATACCGTGCGTACCTACTAAAGTAAAGAACGCAGATAAGAACGCACTATGGCTAGGGCCATGACCAGCGTGAACTAAATGTTTGAATTCATAAAGTTCCATGCCGATGAATGTTGCACCGAAAACCCAAGTAATTGCCAACCACAAAATAACTTGGTTAACATTTTTCTTGTATGAAGCAAGAACCGCAAAACCAAAAGTCACAGAAGAAATAAGGAGGGCAAAGGTTTCTACAAGAACGAAACCTAATGTATCTCCGAATAATTCTTTAGGGCTTGGTGTGCCTGGCGGAATATGACTGCTTAATACAGCGAACGCGATGAAGAGTGTACCGAATAAAATCAAGTCACTCATCAAGTAGGTCCAAAAACCAAAGACTGTGATGTCTGTATCATCGTGATGATGATCTTCGTCGTGTCCGTGGTTATCGTGATGAAGTACTTCAGTCATGTCCTTAGTCCTTCTTCAAGTGTTTTTCAAGTAAAGCATAACGTTCGTTTTCGATACGTTCTACTTCAGCAGCAGGGACATAGTAATCTACTTTCTTGGTGAATGAACTTACGATGAAGCTAATCACTGCACCAAGGAAAGTAACTACAACCAGCAACCAAATATGCCAAATTAATGCAAAGCCCATTGCTGTAATAAACATTGCAATAACGAAACCAGCAGCACGGTCAGTTGGCATATGAATATCTTCATAATGCGTAGGACGAGCGTATGCAATACCATTCTCTTTGTCATTCCAGAAAGTATCAATACCATTGATTTTAGGAATATGAGCAAAGTTATAGAACGGAGCAGGTGAAGAAGTTGCCCATTCAAGTACACGACCATCCCATGGATCGCCTGTGTGGTCCATGTTGTCGTGACGTTGTAAGAAGCCTACAATCACTTGCATTAAGAAACATGCAATACCGATAGCAATAAGAACAGCACCGAACAAAGCAATCGCTAAGTATGGATCCCATTCAGGGTTGTCATATGTATTCAAACGACGAGTCATGCCCATGAAACCAAGGACATAAAGTGGCATGAATGCAAAATAGAAACCGAAGAACCAGAACCAGAAAGATGCTTTGCCCCAAGTTTCATTTAACTTCCAACCAAACATTTTTGGCCAGTAGAAAGTGATACCTGCGAACATACCGAATACAACACCACCAATAATTACGTTATGGAAGTGAGCAATCAAGAATAAAGAGTTGTGTACCAAGAAGTCAGCTGGTGGAACAGCCATAAGTACGCCAGTCAAACCACCGATACCGAAAGTTACTAGGAAGCCTAGTGTCCAGTACATTGGTGATGTAAATGTAATACGACCCTTATACATGGTGAATAACCAAGAGAAGATTTTAACGCCCGTAGGAATCGCAATAATCATGGTCATGATACCGAAGAACGCATTTACGTTCGCACCAGCACCCATGGTAAAGAAATGGTGTAACCATACAACGAACGCAAGCACTGTGATCGCAATCGTTGCATATACCATAGATTTGTAACCGAACAACGTTTTGCGTGAAAAAGTTGAAACGATTTCTGAGTATAGACCGAAAGCAGGCAATACTAAGATATATACTTCTGGGTGACCCCAAGTCCAAATCAAGTTCACGTAAAGCATTGGGCTACCGCCAAGCTCATTAGTGAAAAAGTGGAAATCGAAGTAACGGTCAAGTGTTAACATTGCAATTGTTGCAGTTAATACTGGGAATGATGCAATGATCAATACGGCTGTACAAAGTGCAGTCCAAGTAAAGATCGGCATATCCATTAATTTCATGCCAGGCGCACGCATTTTAATGATGGTAACAAAGAAGTTAACACCCGTTAATAACGTACCGAGACCAGAAATCTGTAGTGCCCAAATATAATAGTCAACACCCACACCAGGAGAATACTGAATACCTGAAAGTGGAGGGTAAGCCATCCAACCCGTCGCGGCAAATTCACCTAGAACAAGTGAAACCATCATTAAGCCAGCAGCACCTGCAAATAACCAGAAGCTGATTGAGTTTAATAATGGGAATGCAACGTCACGTGCACCAATTTGAAGTGGTACAACGATGTTCATCATACCCACAACAAGACCCATTGCTACGAAGAAGATCATGATTACACCGTGTGCGGTGAAGATCTGATCGTAGTGGTCAGGATGTAAGTAACCTTCACCACCACCTTTAGCAAGGAACAGTTGAAGACGCATCATAATTGCATCTGCGAAGCCACGAAGCAGCATCACAACAGAAACAAGAATATACATAATACCAATTTTTTTATGGTCTACAGATTTAAACCATACATTCCAAAGGTATCCCCATTTTTTAAAATAAGTAATACCGCTGAAAACAGCAATTGCACCAAGAGCCATAATGACCATTGTTACAAGTACCAGTGGCTCTTTAGGGATCGCATCCCAATTGAGTTTTCCTAATAACAACATGTCTTATTCCCCGTTAGAAGCATTAACATGTTCAACACCTGCATGGTCTGCACCATGGTAGTTGCTCATGTAAGTATGAATAATGCTTGCAAATAGATCAGAGTCAACATCAGAGTAGTAAGTTACTGCATGAGGCTTAGTAGGGAATGGACCTTTACGTTCAGCTTCGTGTGCAAGCGCTTTCTCTTCTGGGGTATGAGCATTGTTAACCATTGCTTCGATTTGGTGTTTAGAGCGGTCGCCATCTTTTAATGTAGCGAACACTTCTTTCGTTAACTTGACTGTCTCTTGAACAGCTTCAGGATTAATCGATTTACCATTTCCAGCTTTGATTGCTGCAACCCAATTGTTGAAGTCGGTTTCTGACACAGCATGTGCTCTAAAGCGCATTTGTGTAAAACCATAACCACTGTAGTTTGCAGAGAAACCACGATATCCATCTACTGGACTTGGTTCTTCAGCTAACATGTGGAGTCTGGTTTGCATACCAGCCATTGCATAGACTTGACCCGCTAACTTAGGAATGAAGAAAGAGTTCATTGTAAAGTTAGAAGTAATTTTGAATTCAACTGGCTTATTAACAGGAAAACGAACTTCATTAATCGTAGCGATTTTTTGTTCAGGATAGATAAACACCCATTTAAACTGTTCAGCGACAGCTTGAATAGTTAAGTGTTCTTCGTACTGACCTTGTTCATTTGTTAATGGTCTATAAGGGTCGTATTTATGTGACCCCCACCATGTTAAATATGCAAGAATAGCAATAATAATGCATGGAATACCCCATACAACAATTTCAATTGTCGTAGAGTGTGCCCATGTAGGTTTATAGTCTGCATCTTTATTTGACGCGCGATATTTCCAACCAAACCATAATGCCATGATAATTGACGGAATAACCACCAATAGCATTAAATAGATCGCCTTCATCATCAGGTCACTTTGACCTTCAGCTACTGGACCTTTAGAGTTCAGAAGTACCATATCACCACCGCACCCAGTTAAGAGTGCAGCAATCGCAGATAAAGACAATACAGCTAAAATCGTTTGTCTCATTTTACAACCTCGGTGAAGAGTCCCATTCCCGATATTTTTAATATGGGATAGCGATTAAAGTGTCGCATAATTGAAAATAACTATCATTTACAAATAGAAAACATTTTCAATGATACGACACCGCTAACGTTGTAGGGGATTATGCCTCATATCAAAAAACTTATCTATACATAAAGTTGCTTTAAATGTTTGTTCTCAAAACCAATTTGTTTACTCGGAATTATTGATTAAGGTCTATGTTTTTATTTGTAAATCAATATTTTGAAATAAAAAAAGGATGCTAATGCATCCTTTTTATTGTGTGAATATTACTGCTTTATTACTTTGGTCTTTGCTAATTTATCATGCAAAGTTTGGCGATTTCCGCTGAATGCAAAAGCATGATCTATGATTGTGATAAACGGCATAAAAATCATATTTAAAATTATAAATATCACGCTTCTCAAAAGGAAAACACGGGTTAAATTAACTTTTTCACCGGTATTTGCATCGACAATTTTAATCTTAGCAATTTTTTTACCTAAACTTTGACCTGTTTTCGCAAGTGAATATGCTTGTACAGCCAACATTGCGATAATGTAAAAAAACATCGACTGCCATGCCTCTACAGGAATTAAATTTAGTAATTCTTGTTGGTATTGAACCATTTGACTTGAAGCAGTTGCACTTTGCATTTTTTGTTGTAAGGCATTGAGCTGAGTAACTTGGTCTGCTTGTAAGAAAAATGATGGCAGAATAGCAGCAGGAAACCATAAAAACAGATCAAGAATTTTGGCTAAAATACGTGAATTAATCGTCGCAAGCTCTTGCGGAGCTTTAGTCTCAACCTTAATTTTTTGAATCGTATCATTTTGATAGCTTGGTGTTGTCGTTACAGGTGTTTCAGCGACATAGCCAACGGGTTCAAATACAAGTTTACCTTGTGTAAGTTCACCAAGTGCTTTCCATTCAGCCATACCTTGATGCCACGCTAAATCAGTCAATAAAACTTGTTGACTTGCAAGCATCTGATTTAATTGTTCAACGGTATATGGTCCAGCTTGTTGATTATTTCTCGCCAAGTAAATCTGCATAAAACTAAATTCTCAAAATAAATCGAAACATACTAAAAAGTGTAGATAGATATTGATTGTACCATCAAGCTATTTGATCTACTTTTTTAAACGACTATGTATACTAGATTTTTAAACACAATAATATTAATTTTACACGAAATCTAAGGGATCTGGAAAATGAGTTGATTACTTCGCCGTAATTTAATGACGTAGATGCGATTCCTAATCCAATATATATTTAAATTTTTGATGAAAATAGGGAATATTCTTAACGGTTTTTTTGATTTATCGTAAAGCTGATCTTGATTAAAATGATTGAACAAAAAACTGAAAAATATAAATAAAAAAGACCCTACGAGAGGGTCTTTTTTAACGTCATTGATTAACCTTGTTTGATTTTTTCTTCAGCAAGGAAGAACCAAGTCTCTAAAACTGAGTCTGGGTTTAATGAAACAGATTCGATACCTTGTTCCATTAACCATTTTGCAAGATCTGGGTGGTCTGAAGGACCTTGACCACAGATACCAACATATTTACCCGCTTTACGACACGCATGAATTGCCATAGAAAGTAAAGCTTTAACTGCAGGATCACGTTCGTCAAACAAGTGTGAAACGATACCAGAGTCACGGTCTAAACCAAGAGTTAACTGTGTTAAGTCATTTGAACCGATAGAGAAACCATCGAAGTGTTCAAGGAATTGTTCAGCTAACAAAGCGTTCGTTGGTAATTCACACATCATGATCACTTTAAGACCATTTTCACCGCGTTTAAGACCATTTTGCGCTAATAATTCAATCACACGTTTCGCTTCTGCAACTGTACGTACAAAAGGAATCATGATTTGAATGTTGGTTAAGCCCATTTCGTCACGTGCTTTTTTCAACGCGCGGCATTCTAATTCGAAGCAATCACGGAAATTTTCAGATACGTAACGGCTAGCACCACGGAAGCCCAACATTGGGTTTTCTTCTTCCGGCTCGTATAACTTCCCACCAATTAAGTTCGCGTATTCATTTGACTTAAAGTCAGACATACGAACGATCACTGGTTTGTCTGCAAATGCAGCAGCAAGGGTAGAAATACCTTCAACCAATTTTTCTACATAGAATTCGATTGGAGAAGAGTAGCCAGCAGTACGTGTCATAACAGCAGCACGAGTTTCACGTGGTAAGCTATCAATATTCAATAAAGCTTTAGGATGCACACCAATCATACGGTTGATGATGAATTCTAAACGTGCAAGACCAATCCCTTCGTTTGGAATTTGCGCGAAGTCAAATGCACGGTCAGGATTACCGACGTTCATCATAATTTTGAACGGAAGTTTTGGCATAGATTCAATCGAATTACGTTGAATTTCGAAATCTAATGCACCTTCATAGATGAAGCCAGTATCGCCTTCAGCACATGAAACAGTAACTTCTTGACCATCGGTTAGCACTTCTGTTGCATTACCACAACCTACAATTGCAGGAACGCCTAATTCACGTGCAATAATTGCAGCATGACAAGTACGACCACCACGGTTGGTAATAATCGCGGCAGCACGTTTCATCACTGGTTCCCAGTCTGGATCAGTCATGTCAGATACAAGAACATCACCTTCTTGTACTTTGTCCATTTCTTTAATCGACGTAACAATGCGGACTTTACCCGAACCGATACGTTGACCAATTGAACGACCTTCACATACAACCGTACCTTTTTGTTTTAACAGGTAGCGTTCCATTGTGCCGACATTTTCACGGCTTTTTACAGTTTCAGGACGTGCCTGAACAATGTAAATTTCACCGTCATCACCGTCTTTCGCCCACTCAATATCCATAGGTGAATTGTAGTGATCTTCAATAATTAACGCTTGTTTAGCCAATTCTTGGAGTTCTAAATCATTCAGTGCGAATTGTTGACGTTCAGCTTTTTCTACATCGACAACAACAACAGATTTACCAGTAGTGCCTTCTTCACCATAAATCATTTTTTGGTGTTTAGAACCAAGGTTACGACGGATAACTGAATGTCTACCAGCTCTAAGCAATGGTTTTGAAACGTAGAATTCGTCAGGGTTTACTGCGCCCTGTACAACCATTTCACCTAGACCATAAGAAGCAGTGATAAATACAGCATCACGGAAGCCCGATTCTGTATCTAGTGTGAACATTACACCAGCTGCACCTGTCTCCGAGCGAACCATGCGCTGAATACCCGCAGAAAGGGCAACGATGTCATGGTCAAAGTTTTGGTGTACACGGTATGCAATCGCACGGTCGTTATAAAGTGAAGCAAATACTTCCTTAATCGCAATGAGGACGTTGTCAATCCCGCGGATGTTTAGGAAGGTTTCTTGTTGACCAGCAAATGAAGCATCTGGTAAATCTTCGGCAGTCGCAGATGAACGTACTGCAACAGCAATATCTGGGTTGCCTTTGGAAAGCTCTGCAAATGCAGTACGAACTTCTTTTTCAAGCTCAACTGTGAGTGGGGTGTCAACAATCCATTTACGAATTTTTGCACCAGTTTCAGCAAGTGTATTTACATCATCAACATTTAATTGTTTCAATTCAGCTGAAATTTTGGCATTTAAACCACTTTGTTCTAGAAATTCACGATACGCAGCAGCAGTCGTTGCAAATCCACCTGGTACAGATACGCCAGCATTTGCTAAATGGCTAATCATTTCTCCAAGTGAAGAGTTTTTACCACCCACGATCTCAACGTCGTGTTTCCCTAGTTTTTCCAGACCGATTACGCGTGCTTCCAAAGTTGTTACTCCACTTATTGCAGTATTAATCACTATCATTGGCGTGAAAGTATAACAAAAAACTTAGCATTTTGATTTAACTAAGTCATAGTCATGTAAGATGGGCTTACTATAAAGATTATACATCGCTAAGACAAATGTTTGAGGAGATTTTTAATGTCAGAAAGTAACCAAATAAAGCGCAGCGTTTTTTTTATTTCTGATGGTACTGCTATTACGGCTGAAACCCTTGGGCACTCATTATTAGCGCAATTTCCGCATGTAAAGTTTGATATACATATTATTCCGTATATTACCTCTGAAGAAGCCGCAATGAATGTGGTCGAAGAAATCAACCAAAGAGCAGAAAAAGACGGGCAACAACCTTTGGTTTTCGATACTTTGGTTGACCCCTATGCACGTGACATTATTAATACCGCAAATGCAGTAAATCTTGATGTATTTGAAGGTCTTATTAGTAAATTGTCTGACGTATTAGGTACTCCCCCTACAACTTTAGTCGGACAGACCCATGCAGTGACTGATTCTGAGTCATATAAAGCACGTATTGATGCTGTACATTTCGCTTTAGATAATGATGATGGTGCACGCACTCGCCATTATGACAAAGCAGATTTGATTTTAATTGGTGTTTCCCGTTCAGGAAAAACCCCAACATCGATTTATCTTTCTTTACAGTTCGGTATTCGTGTTGCGAACTATCCTTTAACAGAAGAGGATTTAGATGATAATCGCTTGCCAGCAGTGCTCAAAGCACATAAAAATAAACTGTTTGGGTTGATGATTGATGCAGAACGTCTTGTGGCGATTCGTACAGAGCGTAAGGCAAATAGCCGTTATGCAAGTTTCAGCCAGTGTCAAATGGAATTGCGTGCCGTAGAAGGAATCTATATTTCAGAAGGGATTAAATATCTAAACGTATCTGAAATGTCCATTGAAGAAATTTCAACTCGTGTTCTGCAAATGACGGGTTTGAAGCGTCGCATTGGTTAAAATACAGTACAGTCAATAATAGACTTCTTGCGTAAGTTAAAAACAACCAACTATTTACAATTAATGATGCTATAAAACCAATATTGGTTGTTCCTTCTCCCTTTGGGAGAAGGTTGGGATGAGGGGAATTTCTCAAAAATCCGCTTCCTACCCCTCTCCTTTAAAAGGAGAGGGAATTCCAATGTAAATCAAAATTGATTAAAAGTTACTTTCGCTAGAGAGCTACTATTAAAATTTAAAAATCTTTATTGTTAACAGAACTTAATAAGTCGTAATAATGACATCAACAAAATGTTCAATGTTTTCCATACTTTGTATTGCATTTTCAGTAATTTTGACCACAGGCCATGTGATCAACTGAATCGTATCACGCTGTAAAGCTGCATAATAACTATCAGATTTTAAAAATAATTTATTCTTGGTTGCACAGTTCGGCATCAATTGGCGTTTTAACCACTGTTCTTGAACTTGAGCATCTAAATAGCGAATAGCTAACATCGATTTGACACGATGATTGAATAAACGGCGATTCTTGATGATCAATGGATGAGAAATCAGTTTTTGAATACCTTTTTCCGTTTGAGGTAAAATAAAGACAGGCGAAATTTGGAAGACTTTTACGAATTCAGCATTTTGCACAATATATTCGAGATTCGAAACAGTGTGCTGGTCAGTCCCAATCACAGCCACTTTTAAGCCTGAAAAATCAGTCAGTTTTATATCTTTAGATACGATTGTTTTAGCTTTAAAATCTTTAAAAAATTCGGCTTGGTTTTGAAAAAAACCATCAGTTTTACTCGTGTTCCCTTTGAGCATGTTATTTCCCTTTTTTTATTTATTGAGTCAAAAACCATTTTGACTTTCATTCATATATCCAAATTGAAAGCTCTGGTAAAGATTTTTCTAGAATCTTGACAGTCATCTTTGCTGTGACGATGTTTTATCATCATCAAAGTCATCACTATTTTTCACATTATTTGAGTTTTTCTCAATATTTTTAAAATATTGAACGGCATTTATTTTAATGAATGTTGACGAGAGTGATTAGGCTTAAATCGTGATGATCTTGTGTCTAAAGTATCAATTTTGTTATTTTAGAATTTTATTTTTGATATGGTTTTATTTTAAATTATTGATATTAAAAGATAAGACTTGTCATATTTGAGAGAGTCTTATCTTTGTAAATTTTAGTGATTTAAAAAATTAAAATGATGATGATCCATGTGCGTTGGTTGGAGGACTAGACCTTGTCATTTGGTATTTCAATTTCTTTCAGGTCGGTTTGTGGAATAGAGGGGCGAGGTTCAGGTGTGGTATGCGTTCTGAGATATTCTAAATCTCGAATATTTTTCTGAACTGCAACAGCACCAAATAAACTGAGTAAGAAGGCCATGATATAAAAGCCCTTTTCACTTAGAGCCAATGTCGCATTCCATAAACCCAAAGCCAATAGAACCAAACAAATGACCACGGAAACCCAACAAAGTCCGTAATAAATTGTGGTGACTTGTAAGCCTTCCAATTTGTCACGAACAATTTTTTGCAATGACACAGCAGAAAATAATCCATATAAAATAAGAATTAAGTAATAACCTTTTTCATTGAGCGCCATTTGCGCATTGAATAAGCCGATACCATAAGCCGCTGCCCCAGCCAATAGTGCGACCCAGCTGACTGCGATAAAAGCAGGTGATGGTTTATTAATGTATTGATCCATGACAGTTCCTTATTGATTTTCTATACTTTTTATATGATCTATTATGCCTACAAGAAATGAGATGGCAAATCTTTTCATTATAATGATTTATTCAAGAAGGGATGAAGATTAAGTTTATATACAAATATATTGATAATCATCTGGTTATGGTATTTTATTATTCGTAATAAAAAAACCAAAATAAAACGCAATGTTCTATTTTGGTAAAGAGGAAAAGGCACAGCCACCATTAATTTTAAAATATCTTTAATCGTAAATAGTGAGTTGTTTTTAATTTACGTCAGTAAAGTTTATGGATGAATGTTATTTTTTAAATCCATTAACAGGCTAAAGTTTTCTAAACGCTTATCTGTATCGTAAATATCACAAGTGAATATAAATTCATCGACTTGGTATTGTTCTAAAAGATTATTTAAGCCTTTTTTTACCGTTTCAGGTGAACCAATTTGTGCCATCGCAAGGAAATTTTGCACTGCCATTTTTTCAGAAACAGACCATCGACCTTCCATTGTGTCAATGGGTGCTTTGAGTTTTAGGCTTTGCCCAGTAAGTAAAGCTAAAATTCGTTGGTATACACTGGTCGCTAAATATTGTGCTTCTTCATCGGTTTGTGCGACTACGGTTGGTACACCCATAGAAACAAAAGGTTTTTCTAAATATTCAGAAGGTTGGAAGTTTTCACGATAGAGTTGAATCGCTTGACCTAACATTCTAGGTGCGAAATGAGAGGCAAATGAATAGGGAAGGCCGAGTCTCGCTGCGAGTTGTGCGCTAAAAAGACTTGAGCCCAATAGCCATACTGGAACGTGAGTACCTTGTCCCGGCGTTGCTTTAATTCGTTGATTTGGTTGAGCATCGGCAAAATAACTGAGTATTTCCAATACGTCTTGTGGGAATTGATCTTCAGTTTCTTGACGACCACGGCGCAATGCACGCATAGTCATTGGATCAGTGCCTGGTGCGCGACCTAATCCAAGTTCTACACGGTTTGGATAAAGCGTTGCTAATGTTCCAAATTGCTCAGCAACCACCAAAGGTGCATGATTAGGTAACATAATACCGCCAGAACCTAGACGTATTTTTTGTGTATTCGCCAATATATAGCCAAGTAATACGGCAGTTGCAGAACTGGCAATACCATCCATATTATGATGTTCAGCTAACCATAATCGTTCATAACCCAATTTTTCTGCATGCTGTGCTAGTTCCAAAGCATGCTTCAATGAAAATTCAACATTTTGATCTTCACGAACAGGTACAAGTTCAAGAATAGAAAATTTAGTATCACTTAAAGATTGGATAGATGAGGACATAATTGGACTGTTAACCTGAATATGTTTTATATATCGAAATAATACGATGTAAGAGTGTTTTTGTATATCGAAATTTGTCGATATAGTGTAACTATTTTCTATCCATGAAAAATATTAGATATTTCTGAATCTAAAAAGCACCCGAAGGTGCTTAGATGAATCATTAACAAATGAAGGGTTTAATTTGTTAACGGTTTTTGTTCCAACCATAATGTTTGCCGTTGTCATGATGATAATCACGATCATTGTAACGATAGTTGGTGTTACGGTAGCCTTTGTTGTTATAACGACGGTCATAGCGATCATCATAACGACGATCATATCTGTTGTCATAATTACCGTAGTTATCATAACGACGATCCGAACTGACTTGTTTACCCAATGCAGAACCACCAGCAGCTCCAAGTCCTGCGCCGACATAACCACCAGTAGACGTACCTGTGACATTACGACCAACGGTATAACCACCTGCGCCACCTAAAGCACCTCCAATAATCGCACCATTACGGTCACGTTTATTGGTTGCTGCACCAGCACCTGCACCGCCACCAATTGCAGAACCGATCATTGCACCTGTTGAGCCACCCATTTGTTGTCCAATTGCTGCACCAACCACACCACCTAAGGCTGAGGTTAATGCAACACGGCTAGAGCTATCGGCATGTGTTGTGGTCATCATTGTCGCTGCAATGATTGTTGCACCCAGTATCGCTTGTAATTTCATTTTCAAACTCCTTGTCGAAGATTCTATCTATTATTGAACATGAGTTTAGAATATCGAAATATGTAGCAATGATTATGGATTGCTAAGTAATCATTTTTATTCTTTCGTGATTGGATTGTATTTTTATCTCTTTAATTTCTACATGATTATTCACTAAGATACTGGTGAAAGTGATTTTTAATCAATTTTTGGGTGGTGATTCAAATTGTATACTAGCTCGAAATACCTATTGAATTACTGAAATATTCAGGTGAAATTCATAGTATTGCTAATGCTTAACATACTTCATGATGTATCTAAATCATGATCAGCATACTTTTTAGAACACCACCGAATTGCTTATTTAAAATAATAAAACTTTGCATCGTCACTAAAAACAAAAAAGCACCCGAAGGTGCTTAATGTCTATCATTCACATATTAGTGGTTATGACGACGATGTTTTTTGTAGTATTTTTTGCTGTATTTGCGTTGATCTGCATGACGGTCTTGTGAAACTTTCTTACCGAGTACTGAACCACCCGCTGCACCAGCAGCTGCACCGATATAACCACCAGTCGAGCCACCTACGTTTTTACCCACAGTATAACCACCAACACCACCTAAACCACCACCGATTGCAGCAGCAGTACGGTCGTGTTTATTGGTTGCAGCAGCAGCGCCACCTGCACCACCGATTGCAGAACCGATCATTGCGCCAGTGTTACCACCCATTTGTTTACCAACAGCAGTTCCTACTACGCTACCTAGAGCTGAAGTTGCTGCAATTCGAGTTGAATTGTCTGCGTGAGCATTCACAGTAAACATTGATGTTACTGCCAAAGCAGTACTAAATAAAATCGCATTAAATTTCATGTGTTGCTCCATGTCCTAAACTGGACAAATCTATATCTCTTTCTGATGAGGTAAATGTAACAAAAATATTCTCGGTAATAATGGAGATGAATCTGCAAATTGATAGTGTTTAGTATCCGAATGTATGTTTTCTATTAAAACGGGTTTTTAAATAAGCAAAAAAGTACAGAAAAAGAATGAATCATGGAGATTGCACCATTCATTTCACAGCAAGGCCCATTTCAAATGTGGGAATTCAGTTGGTTATGCAATAGTTGCCAAGATAGATATGTCATTTAAAGGGTAGAATCGGTAAACTATAGGCAATTATAGAATTTTTTGATCCACGACTGTTTATATTCATATATATGCCTAGTCAAGGTTCACGTTTAGATTGAGAATGTATTTAAAATGAAAGAGTCGTTACGGTTACGATTAGATCAACTTTGTGATCGACACGAAGAGTTAGAAGCTTTATTGGCAGATGTTGAAGTCATTTTAGACAATAAACGTTTTCGTAATTTGTCACGTGAGCATAATGATTTAACTGAAATTACAGATGTTTGGAAAAAGTATAGACAAGCTGAACAAGATATAGAAACTGCTCAAGAAATGTTATCGGATCCTGATTTTAAGGATATGGCACAAGAAGAAATTAAAGAAAATAAAGCGATAATTTCTCAGCTTGAAGCAGATCTTAATATCTTAATGATTCCGAAAGATCCGAATGATGCCAACTCTGCTTATTTAGAAATTCGAGCAGGTACAGGCGGTGATGAAGCTGCGATATTCTCAGGTGATTTGTATCGTATGTATAGTAAATATGCCGAAACTCAAGGTTGGCGTATTGAAGTACTGTCTGAAAATGAAGGCGACCACGGTGGCTACAAAGAGGTCATTTGCCTTATAAATGGTGAAGGCGTTTACGGTCGTTTGAAGTTTGAAAGTGGCGCGCACCGTGTGCAACGTGTACCAGCAACAGAATCACAAGGTCGTGTGCATACCTCTGCTTGTACAGTGGCTATTCTGCCTGAAGTGGATGTAGATACAACTGTCGAAATTAATCCTTCGGAGCTACGTATTGATACTTACCGTGCTTCGGGTGCAGGTGGTCAGCACATTAACAAAACAGATTCGGCAGTTCGTATTACCCATCTTCCAACAGGAACTGTGGTGGAATGTCAGGATGAGCGTTCGCAACATAAGAATAAAGCCAAAGCATTGGCTTTATTGGTTTCACGTTTAGAAAATGCCAAACGTGCAGCAGCGGATGCTGTTACATCTGAAATGCGCCGTGACTTGGTGGGTTCTGGAGACCGTTCAGAGCGTATTCGTACTTATAATTATCCGCAAGGTCGTATGACAGATCATCGTATTAACCTAACTTTATATAAGTTGGATGCGGTGATGGAGGGTGATTTAACAGAATTACTGGATAGTTTACATCGTGAATATCAAGCGGATCAGCTTGCCATGCTTGCACAGCAGAATGGTGGATAATGAATATTGCACAAGCTTTAGCCTTACGTGGCGAAGTTGAAAGTTATGAACGCCAAGAAAATGCTTGGTTGCTTGAACATATTACCAAAATTGATTCTTTTGATTTAGTGATGAAAAAAGATCAAGAGCTGAGTAGTGAACAAGAGCAGGCATATGTAGATGGTTTGGCTCGTATTGCAGCAGGTGAGCCTTTAGCTTATGTCACAGGTTCGCAGCCTTTTTGGACATTGGATTTAACCGTCACTCAAGATACGTTAGTTCCGCGTCCAGATACCGAAGTTTTGATTGAAACAGTTTTAAAGCTTGATTTACCTGATGATGCGAAATTGGTGGATTTAGGTACGGGTACTGGGGCAATTGCTTTATCGCTTGCCAGTGAACGTCCAAACTGGTCGGTGACTGCAACAGATATTTATGAACCAACTTTAGAAGTTGCTTTGCATAATGCTGAAAAGCATGATTTGACTGAAGTTAAGTTCTTTTTAGGAAGTTGGTTTGGTGCTTTAAATCGTCAATATTTTGATGTGATTGTGTCTAATCCTCCATATATCGATGTAGATGATATCCATATGCAAAATTTGGCTTCTGAACCTGAGCGTGCTTTGGTTGCAGGTGGTCGTGGTTTAGCAGATATTGAACATATTATCCAACAAGGCAAAAAATGGTTAGCGACGCAAGGTTGGATTGTACTTGAGCATGGTTATGACCAAGCTGAAGCTGTTCAAAATATTTTTAAAGGCGCAGGATTTAAAGAAGTGAGAACAGTTAAAGATTATGGTGGTAATGATCGTGTGACTTTAGGGCAGTGGCAGAATTAGATTTATTTTTTACCTTCTCTCTCCCCAAAAGGAGAGAGTATTTCACTATCTATTTGTCATAAATGCTCAGGTCAAATTACTTTTAACCAACTGAATCGGTTCTAATAGTTCTTTACCCAATGAACTGAGCACTTCTCTTTCGATTAAACGGGTGATTGAATCTAAAGGTAAATCATTGTCTTGCAATCCAAAAGGTTCTTCGAGTTGTGCGCTTAATGCGTCTAAACCTAAAAATAAATACGCAATTAAACTGACAATAACAGGCGTCCAAATCCCTAAACTGGCTTCCAAACTAAAAGGTAAAATTAGACAGAAGCAATATACAGTACGGTGCAGTAATACAGAGTAGGAATAGGGTAAGGGTGTGCTTAGAATACGATCACAGCCAGCCTGAATATTGCCTAAGTCCACAATGTGACGATTCAAGCCTTGGTAAATAATATCGGAAAGGTCACCTGACTTTAACAGTTGAACAAGTGATTTTTGAATTTCCTCTAAGACAAATTGCGGGGCATTGATATTACTGTTCAAAGTATTAAATTTTTGTAGAGAAAACTCAACTTTATCTTTATAAAAATCAATTTTTTGATGGTTGTTTCTCAGGCGATTTCGTAGCAAACAGGTAAATAACATGACACGATACATCAAGACTTCGCGCTCATGCTCATTGAGCACATAACTATCTCTAGATAAATGGCGAGATGTTGCAATTAAAGCGCCCCAAAGTTTACGTCCTTCCCACCAACGGTCATAACATGCAGTATTTCTAAAACTGAGGAAAATAGAAAGAATAATACCAAAGACTGTAAAGCCAATTGCGGGAACGGCTGGAAAACTAAAGTAATGATGCGAAGATAAGTAAACAATAATGGTAGAAATAAGGACTACAAAAGTTAATGCAGGTAATACTTTGGGAAGGATGGTGCCATGCCAAGCAAAAAGAAGTGCAAAACTGTTGTTTTTATTTCGAATGATCATACTGTCCACCTTAGATTACGGTGACAGTGTTTCATATAAAAACAATGGGATGCAAGTATTTTGGTGACATCAGTTGCTATAATGTATTGTATTCGAAATACAGATTCAGTCATTAAGTACGTCATATTTGTATAAAATAGACAATAAAAAAGCAGCGATTAAAGCTGCTTTGTAAATATACAAGTCATTCAATTATATTGGATAATCTTCTAGGCTATCGGCAACATTAACTTGATTTAAAGTATCCGTTTCTAGTGCAAGACAAAGTGCAACAATTTTAGCGGTATCAGCGAGATTTTCTTGCTTCATAGCCAAACCAGTACGAATTGCATTTAAACGGTCTTGGTTAATATCGAGGGATTCTGCAATCTCATGTGCATCGTTGGTATTGAAAAAGTCATTCATCGCATCATTAAAATTATGATGAGATGTTTTTAGAATACCTTCGATTAATTCATCTAGATGTTCATTTTGAGCAGAAAGGGAGTCAATAAAATTTTTAACTAGACTCTGATCGAGTACGTCAATCATCTTAAGCATGTTAGTGACCTAAAAAGTGATTCAATGGGAGGAGTTTGCCGCAAGGTTTAAGCAGAAAATACTGCTTTAAGTTGAGTGAAAAATATACCAAATTTAAATAAGTATTCAACCATATTCAGATGAGCTGTAAAGTTTCGTTCAAACTTCATTTAAAGTTGGCTAATTAAACTTGGAACGTTTGTATGAATTTTAATCAAGCTTTCAGGTTTTGTAATTCTCGATATGCGCCTGGACTGACATCTGTCCATTTTTTAAAAGCACGATGAAATGCACTCACTTCTTGGAAATACAATTGATCACTAATTTCTTGTAATGTATAAGTACTTTTGGTGAGTAATTCAATGGCGAGATCGCGGCGAATATCATTTTTGAGTTGTTGATAGCTAATTCCTTCGCTTTTTAAACGACGTTGGATTGTGGCTTCAGAAATATTGAGTTGTTGTGCAAGGTCAGTAAGTTCATACCATTGGGCAGGTGGGACGGAAAGCAAATGTTTACGAATGATCGAACTGAGTGCATGTGGGTTTTTAAAACGCAAGAGTAAATTTTCTGGAGTATTTTTAATAAATTCATACCATGATTTTTTGTCACGTTTTATATGAATATTTAAATAAGTTGCATCAAATTGGAGATAGTTTTTATTTGCTTGATATTGGATGTTTTCACAGAAACGCACACGATAATCTAAATCATCTAAAGGTGGTGAGCATTTTAATTGGATGCTATTTAATAAAATTCGTTGATCCGCTAACCAACAGATTAAGCTATGGATGAGCATGAAATAAGTTGCATAACTAAACATGGACTTAGTTTGTAATTTGTCTGTAATGACAATGTATGCATAATTTTCATCAATAATCAGTTTGCTATAAAAATCATCTAAAATTAGATTAAAAAATTGCAGTATTTGTTCAATTGCAGTAGATAAGTTCTCGGCATGCATGACCATTTTAGACAGTAATTTATAACTACCACGGCGCATTGGGTGTGAATCCATGCCAAAAAATTCATCATTCATAAGATTGGCGATTTCAGTCCACAATTTTGCATAAGCCGAAACTGAAATACGTGCTTTCGTTGACTCGAAAAGTTCCAGTGAAATTTCAGCCTTATTTAATATTTCATAAATATCAAAGCCTTTTTCTTTAGCACCTAGTAAAGCCTCATGTACCAAAGCGATAGAAATAGTACCTTTATTGTCACTGAATTGTTGATTATTCACTGTTCATTCCATTATCTTGTGAATTGCTTTTCCATAAGAAATTTTAAATTGTCCAAATCCATCATATAGGATGCAACTTTTGGAAATTGTACTCAAGCTTGACTATGTTTACTCTGCATCTTAAGTCGAAAACAGCGTTAATGTTGTCATGAGCTTGTTTTAAAATGTATTGATTCAAACAATTAAATAGGAATACAAGATGAAAATTGAAGGAAAAGTTTTTGTAGTGACTGGTGGTGCATCTGGTTTAGGTGCTGCAACAGCAACTCACCTTGTGGGCAAAGGTGCAAAAGTGATTATGGTCGATATGAACCAAGCACTGGGTGAAGAAATGCAAAAACGTTTAGGTGAAAAATCTAAATTTGTTCAATTGGATGTGACCGATGAAGTTGCGGTTGAACAATTCTTTAAATCCGTCGAGCAAGATTTTGGTCAATTGAATGGCTTAATTAATTGTGCAGGGATTGGTCCTTCTGCAAAAGTATTGGGTAAAAATGGTATTCACGGATTAGCCGATTTTCAAAAAGTATTAAATATCAATGTAACAGGCACATTTAATATGTTGCGCTTTGCAGCAGATGTGATTTCTCGTTATACGTTAGAAGTTGGTGAAGAAGATCGTGGTGTCATTATTAATACTGCATCTGTTGCTGCTTTTGATGGTCAGATTGGTCAAACCGCTTATGCTGCATCAAAAGGTGCAGTGGTTGCAATGACATTGCCTTTAGCACGTGAGTTGGCAAGAGAAAGCATCCGAGTGATGACCATCGCACCAGGCATTATGGAAACACCAATGCTTAAAGCTTTACCGCAAAATGTACAGGATGCTTTGGGTGCAATGGTGCCGTTTCCTCCACGTTTGGCAAAACCAGAAGAGTTCGCTCATTTAGTGGGGCATATTTGTGAAAATAGTTATTTAAATGGTGAAACGATCCGTTTAGATGGTGCAATTCGTATGCAACCTAAATAATCTGAATTTATAAAAAATCTACATTCTATCCCTGCTTTGCAACAAATTAGGGATAGATAAAATAATTTTATTGACTGAACAAGCATGTTCGAAAATGTGAGAAAGGACGCTCAGATGATTTTAAATGAAGAACAGAAAATGGTTCAGGAAATGATGCGGAATTATTCGCAGAATAAATTAAAACCAACGGCTGCTGGGCGTGATAAAACCTCTAGATTTCCTGCACAAGAACTCAAAGAATTGGGTGTACTTGGTGCATTAGGAATGACTGTCGCCGAGCAATGGGGTGGTGTGGGCTTAGATTATGTTTCTTTGGTTGCAGTGATTGAGGAAATTGCAGCAGGCGATGGTGCAATCTCAACGATTGTCAGTGTGCAAAATTCTTTGCCCTGCGGTATTATCCAAAAATATGGTACAGAACAACATAAACATGAGTATTTAACCAAATTGGCTTCTGGTGAATGGCTTGGCTGTTTTTGCTTAACTGAACCACAGGCTGGCTCAGATGCAGGTGCTTTATTATGTAAGGCTGAGCGTGAGGGTGATTCATGGATCATTAATGGGACTAAGCAATTTATTACCACGGGACAAAATGCACAGCTTGCGATTGTTTTTGCAATTACAGATAAAGCCGCAGGTAAAAAAGGTATTTCTTGTTTTATTGTCCCTACAGATTCACAAGGTTATATCGTTGCCCGTATAGAAGAAAAAATGGGGCAGCATTGCTCTGATACAGCGACTATTATTTTTGAGAATTGCCGAATTCCTGCCGAAAATTTACTTGGAAAAGAAGGTGAAGGTTATAAAATTGCTTTATCTAATTTGGAGTCGGGGCGAATTGGTATCGCTTCGCAATGTGTAGGTATGGCACGTGCAGCTCTGGATGCTGCCGTGGAATATGCCAATGACCGTAAAGCTTTTGGTGTGGAATTGGTACAACATCAGGCAGTTGCATTTCGTTTAGCCGATATGGCAACCCAAATTGAAGCAGCCAGACAACTGATTTATCACGCAGCCAGTTTAAAAGACGCAGGTTTACCTTGTTTAAAAGAAGCGTCTATGGCGAAACTTTTTGCTTCTGAAATTGCAGAAAAAGTCTGTTCAGATGCTATTCAGATTCATGGCGGCTATGGCTATGTCTCTGATTTTCCAGTCGAGCGTATTTACCGCGATGTTCGTGTCAGCCAAATTTATGAAGGGGCTTCGGATATTCAGCGCTTAGTCATAGCGAGAGCTGTTATTCAATAAAATATCTTTAAACGCATACAAAGATAGAATATCAAATTACTTTTTGAAAAGATCAGCCTCGTGCTGATTTTTTGATCCTAGACTCAAAAAATATTGATCAGCGAAACATTATTGAAATGTTCAAAAGCTGCAACACAACTGCGGTGTTTGGAAATTGTGTATGACTTCGAATCATGATTATCTATAGAAATCAGCAAGCATGTTTAATGATTAAACATCTTCAATAAAAAATGAATGGAACGGCAAATCGAGATGATTTGTAAGTAAATAAAGGATATTCAAATGAAGACACTAGACCAAGCGCATCAAGAGTTTGATTATGAAAAACTAATAGATGAGCAACTGGCTGGAAATGCGCAAGCAATCAATGCTTATGTAGAATGCTGTGAACGTTACATTGGCTTAAATAAAGTTGCCTTAATTTGGGAAGGTAAAAACGGTGAATCTTCGCAATGGACGTTTGAGCATTTGGCGGAAGCCTCTGGAAAATTAGCGCATTATTTTCAAAGCATTGGCTTAAAAGTAGGTGATTGTGTTGCAGGGTTATTGCCGCGTACACCTGAATTACTCATTACGATTTTAGCCACTTGGCGTATGGGCGCAATTTATCAGCCATTGTTTACAGCGTTTGAATCTAAAGCCATTGAGCATCGTGTTGAAACTGCCAAAACGCAACTTATTGTGACCAATGAAGAGCAGCGTGTAAAACTTAATCAAATTGATATACCACATATTTTAACCGTTCATCAATCAGCCGATGTCGTTCATTCTGTTGCTGATTTTTGGCAAGAAATAAATCGATATCCAACTAATTTTACAGCCATTATGCAGACATTTGAAGATGATTTTCTCATGATGTTTACATCGGGCACGACAGGGTTAGCTAAATCTGTTCCTGTACCGTTAAAAGCGGTTTTAGCCTTTAAAGAATATATGCGTCATGCTGTAGATTTACGTGAAGAAGACTCTTTTTGGAATCTTGCAGATCCAGGATGGGCGTATGGATTGTATTACGGCATCATAGGACCACTAGGGCTTGGACATAGTATTATAATGAATGAGAGTGCATTTAGCGTAGACAATGCTTTGCAAATTATTCAAAAATATAAAGTGAGTAATTTAACTGGATCACCAACAGCATTTCGTATGTTCTTTGGTTTTAAAGAAAAATTTGATATTTCAATTAAAGATCATTTACGTGCAGTGAGTAGCGCAGGTGAGCCACTAACACCTGAAGTGATTCATTGGTTTAATCATGATTTAAATGTCAATATTTATGACCAATATGGACAAACTGAATTGGGAATGGTGATCGGTAATCATCATGCATTACAACATCCTATTAAAGTTGGTTCAGCAGGATTCGCCAATCCTGGGCATCGTTTTTGTGTGCTTAATGATAAAAATGAAGAAGTCGAACGTGGCGGAATGGGAACGCTTGCAATCGATTTTTCTCAATCGCCACTAACTTGGTTTAAAGGTTACGGTGGCAATAATCGTAAATCTTTTGTTGGAAATTACTATTTAACAGGTGATACCGTTCGTTTTAATGATTTAGGCGGTGTGGATTTTATTGGACGTGCAGATGATGTCATTACAACTTCGGGTTATCGCGTTGGACCTTTTGATGTAGAAAGTACCTTATTAGAGTGCGTAGAAGTGTTGGAATCAGCAGTCATTGGTAAGCCAGACCCTGAACGTACTGAACTTGTCAAAGCTTTTGTAGTGCTTAAACCGCAGTATGTTGTTTCAGAAGCGTTGAATCAGAAACTGCAAGATTATGTACGCTCTCGCTTATCTAAGCATTCTTATCCACGTGAAATTGAGTTTGTAGAAAGTTTACCTAAAACTTCGAGTGGAAAGATTCAGCGTAATTTATTGAAACAACAAGAGGTTGCCAAAATGCAGGGTAGCCAACTAGTCAGTTAATTTGATAGCGATGATTGCTATGAGTACAGTCGTTCCATGCTTTGCACCCGAAAGGGTGCTTTTTTTAAGATTTTGAACACAACAAATTTTTCTCCAAATATTACATTCTCAAGTTCAGTGCTTATAAAACCAGTCTTTTGCTTCTTGGCTATAAAATTTTACTTTATCCATCTATAATAGCGACCATTCTTATTGGTGTGATTTATGGGTCGTTATCAGACCGACAAAATCGTACTATTTACATTTTTAAGTCAATTTCTACTTTGCAATTCGGCTTTGTTTATATTTCTCAAAAATTATGTGTCATTACAGATACATAATCATAGTTAGGTGCCTGCATGGAAATCAAGGTCAATTATCTTGACAATCTTCGACAAGAAGCCAAGTTCGATGACTTTACCGTAATTGCCGATCAGCCGATCCGCTATAAAGGCGATGGCTCTGCACCTGGTCCATTCGATTATTTTTTAGCATCATCGGCATTGTGCGCTGCTTATTTTGTCAAAGTTTATTGTGCTGCACGGGATATTCCGACAGATAATATTCGTCTATCACAAAATAATATTGTAGATCCTGAAAATCGTTATAAACAAATTTTTAAGATTCAAGTTGAGCTTCCTGCTGATATTTCAGATAAAGACCGTCAAGGAATTTTACGTTCTATTGATCGATGTACCGTTAAAAAAGTAATTCAGACAGGTCCTGAATTTATCATCGAAGAAGTGGAAAGTATCGATGCGGATGCACAAGCTTTGCTCATGCCAAGTTTAACGTCTGAAAATAAAACCCTGATTGCAGGTAAAGATCTGCCTTTAGAAGACACCATTGCCAATATGTCTGAAATTTTGGCAAATCTCGGCATGAAAATTGAAATTTCGTCATGGCGTAACATTGTTCCGAATGTATGGTCATTACATATTCGTGATGCACAATCGCCAATGTGTTTTACCAATGGTAAAGGTTCAACTAAAGAGAGTGCGCTTGCTTCGGCTTTGGGCGAGTTCATTGAGCGTTTGAATTGTAATTTCTTCTATAACGATCAGTTTTGGGGTGAAGAGATTGCCAATGCTGAATTTGTTCATTATCCAGATGAAAAATGGTTTAAACCTGCTGCGAATGGTGCATTACCTAAAGAAATTTTAGATGATTACACTTTAGAAATTTATAACCCTGATGATGAGTTACTCGGTACGCATTTATACGACACCAACTCTGGTAATACTGAACGTGGTATTTGTTCATTGCCATTTGTACGTCAGTCAGATGGTGAAACCGTTTATTTCCCATCTAATCTTATTGAAAACTTATATTTAAGTAATGGGATGAGTGCGGGAAATACTTTAGCAGAGGCACAAGTACAGTGTTTATCTGAAATTTTTGAACGTGCTGTGAAACGTGAAATTTTACAAGATGAAATTACCTTACCCGATGTTCCTGCTGAGGTCTTGGCGAAATATCCAAGTATTGTCGAAGGAATTAAGGGCTTAGAAGAACAAGGTTTCCCTGTTTTAGTTAAAGATGCATCATTGGGCGGAAAGTTCCCCGTCATGTGTGTAACTTTGATGAACCCACGTACAGGCGGTGTATTTGCATCTTTTGGGGCGCATCCAAAACTAGAAGTCGCATTAGAACGCAGTTTAACTGAATTGTTACAAGGGCGTAGTTTCGAAGGTTTAAATGATCTTCCTAAACCAACTTTTAGCAGTAATGCGGTAACAGAACCGAATAATTTTGTTGAACATTTTATCGATTCTAGCGGTGTTGTTTCTTGGCGCTTCTTTAGTTCGAACTCAGATTACGAGTTTGTAGAGTGGGATTTCACCAGTCAAGGTGCAAATGCCAATGCAGAAGAAGCTGCAACCATGTTCAGTATTCTTGAAGAATTGAATAAAGAAGTCTACATGGCAGTTTATGAGCATTTAGGTGCGATCGCTTGCCGTATTTTAGTACCTGATTATTCAGAAATTTATCTTGTAGAAGACTTAGTTTGGGATAATACCAATAAAGCACTTTTATTCCGTGAAGATATTTTGAATATTCATCGTCTAGAAGATGAGCAACTAGAAGCTTTGGTTGAGCGCCTTGATGAACTTGAAGTCGATGATTACACCGATATCATGACTTTAATTGGTATCGTATTTGATGAAAATACCGCATGGGGGCAACTCACTATTCTTGAGTTAAAACTGTTGATTTATCTTGCGTTACAACAGTTTGAAGAAGCGAAAGAATTAGTGGAAACATTCCTACAGTACAACACTAATACCGTTGAACGAGGTTTATTCTATCAATGTATGAATGTAGTGCTTGAAGTCGAATTAGACGATGAATTGGATTTGAATGATTATGAAGCCAATTTCCGTCGTATGTTTGGCGATGAACGCATGGATGCCGTAATTGGTTCTATGGATGGTAACACTCGTTTCTATGGTTTAACTGAAACAAGTATGAAGCTTGAGGGTTTAGACCGTCATTTAAAACTGATCGAAAGCTATAAAAAATTGCATGCTGCACGTGTTAGAGCCGTAGCTGTAAAATAATTGAAACTGCGTATAAAGGGTAATCTTATCAATAAGATTGCCCTTTATATTATATCGTCAATTGATGTGTACTGGAAAAATAGAGTCTTTAACTCAGTAAGCTATTTGTATTCATTATAAGTTTTCAAAAATCAAAAACTTATACAGCATAATTGAAACTTGAAGTAATAAAAGAGATTGAAGAAAATAAAGGCAATGTCTCAGAAACAGTAAAATGGCTTGGTATAAGGTTGTAGCAAATTTTGTTAATAATACAAGGTTGTGAGATCTTAATTATTATAAGCATAAAAAAATCTCGATGTACTCAAAGCACATCGAGAGCTATAAAATTGGTCAGAACTTATTTAAAGTATGACTTTTAAAGACAGTATATAATTGAATAATAAAATTAATATTCTATTAAATTTTAAATTATTTAATTCTCACAAGACCTAAATTGATCAATACAGCAGTTACAAATGCAGCATCATTGTTATTAGTAAGAGAAGGTAATAATTTTGTTGCTGAACCAGCAACCGTATTCGGTTGTAGTTCTTTCAATATGCTATTCAAATCGAAGCAATCCGTAACGGTGTCCACTTCAGTTTCATCAGTATTTACACGTTGATTAGCAGCAATATTTTCAATCTGTAAAGATAAATTGTCCGAATCTTTTGTAATTTTATACGATATTTTACCTGAAGATTTTCTAATTTTATGGCATTTATGATCTGTATTTAATTTCACATTTTCAGAAATAGTGTTTCTAACTACAAGGTATTGGGTCATTTTAGTCACTTCAAGTATTTTACAAATTGGAGGATGCTATATATTCATTTACTTTTCAAGTAAACAGCGAACATTAAAAAAACATAGTACAAAAATTGCCTTACTAAACCAATAAAAGTCAAAGGCAAGGTATAGTGAATCCTCGTGCTAAAGAGCAAAAGTTGTCTGAGGAAGTCCTTTAGGTAGCTATTTGTATACTTCCCATTATGTTAAATCGGGATTAAACCTCCTATTGGAAGGGCTAAATAAGACTACACTCTCTCATTGAGAACAGTATCAAACACAAACGAAAAATTTTCATATTATTAAAAATTCTTTGTCAAGAATCAGAGAGATAAATAAAAATTTACACACCCCCAAATAACCATAAAAATGGACTATTTGATTGTAAATCTTTTTTTTCTTAGAAAAATATTACCAACTGAAAATAGTAGAAACATCAAAAGGAATGGGGCTTTTGTAGTGTTAAAATTATTAATAGCAATATTATATGAAACGACATTTAAACCAACTCCAAATAAAAAATGTAAATATAAATTGGTAAATTAGTCATGTAGATATAATTAAGCACCACAGTTTTTGCCTCTTTTATCATATTAGCTAAGAATAATCCTATCTTTCTGTATTAAATTTTATTCATAAAACAATAGAATAGTTAAGAGACTGAGTAGTTCTGTTACTAATAAAAAATAGACCACATTAAAAATGAAAATTTTCCACTTGTATAAATCATAAATACCAAAGTAAGAAATTTTTTGATCGACATTTATACAATTAACATATTGCAGCTTATGCTAAATACCTGAAGTTTATCCATAAGTATCAATGTCTTATATTAAACCGTGATAGGGTTTAGCGGACTATCATGGTTTTTTGTGATTCTTCACGTTTCATGGCTATTATTTGAATAATATTCAAAGGGTAAGTAAAACCTATCTTGATATTTATCGAACCTTAATAAATCCATTCTTAGACAAGATATCTCTACTCATTAACTATTTTGTTTAAATAGCTTGAGGATTTGGCTCTATAATTTCAAGCCAAGACCAGCGATCCTGATAACTTTTAGCTTTTTGATAGAATAGATCTAACTTGTAATTTTTAGGATTAATACGAAGAATACCTTGTTCTGTATCTGATAAACCGTTTGGAGCGTAAATCTGATGTGTTTCGACATCTAAACCAAGACATGTACCTGAAATTAAATAGCGATCTATACCTTCTTTAGTTGATTCTAGCTTTGGGTATTGCCCACCGAATCGACTGCTATACCAAAGATGAACACGAGCTTGATTTTTTAATTCAACGTTTATATCTAAATCTCTAAAGAGCTCTTGAGCAGAATTAATAATTTTATTTTCAGCTTCAAAAGACAAATCCTTATCGAAGTAGAAAACATCATAGTCTTTTATTCCCCAAGTTAATGGTAATTTTGACTGGTGATTCCATATCGTTTGAAATAGACATCCAGCTGTGAGCATACACTGATCTAAACCAAGTTGAGGAAGTCTTGAAACGAGTTCAATATTGATTACATTTTCCAAAGTAAGATTGAGGAAGTTTTCGGTTGTTAGCACCATATTTTCCTTATTATAAAATCTAAATTAATACAATAGACCTCATTCTTAATTATAAAAATATAATAAATAGGGTTTTTGCATATCAGTTAAAGTGGTATTGGTTAGCAAGAACCTTATCAATGAATGGGCGCTTACGTTCCAAGTATTCTCCAATACCACCCGTATTTTCGGCTTCTAACCTAAGCTTGAGTTGCTGATACTGCTTTCTCAAAATTGGTTCCCGACGCAACTGGTTTCGAAAGTGTAGCATCTGTGGTATTTGAGAATGACCAGTATGGCAGACATGAACTTTATGTGTACGTATCCCTTCGATGTCTCTGCGGTAGAAGTGATGGCCGTCAGATAGGTTACTGCCACGGACATAGCCACAAGAGCGCATAAAAGTATCTCCTTGATGCGTTAGTCGATGATCTGATACCTCTACAAGAATATCTATCTCAGGCTTGGCTGAGAGTTCAGGAATAGCGGTACTTCCAACGTGATAGATTTGGATAAGCTCATCGCCAAAAGCAGGGGATATTCGATTACACTCTTCCTCAAACATAGCTGGCCATGCAGGATTGTAAGAAGTTATTTTGCTAGTAAGCATTAATATTTCCTTTGTTCGCAAACAGATAGTCTAGGTCTATTTCTTGAATTCTGTAATACGTAGTCATCCTACTTTTAAACTCAATTGAATTAGTTATTTGTAAATTAGGCAATGTCTGTTTTATTTAGAAGTAGAGCCATGATTTCATCTTATTCATGCCTAATAAATTTTTATAAAAATGTTGATAATAGAATTTTTATTGAGTGCTTACATATTGCTTACATGGATTTAGATATTAAAAAACCACTTAGGATTAATGCACCTAAGTGGTTGTTTTATTTGGTGGGCCCGCCCAGACTTGAACTGGGGACCAACGGATTATGAGTCCGCTGCTCTAACCAACTGAGCTACAGGCCCGATAAATACTGGTATTTCAAGTATTTTCGAAAAAGAATACTAGCGAAAATAAAATTGAATTACAAGGACTTTAATGATTACAGTATTGATATGCATGTTTTTTAAACGTTATGGTTGAGTTTTAATTAAATTATTGATTATCATCAGTAGTTTGAGGTAGTTGCTGAAATGAAGAATTTGTATTTTTTCTCTTATCTAAATAAATTTCAAATGCACTCCATACGCATATTACAAAGAAAACGAATGCTATAACCGTAAATAAAGCCAGTAACATGCTGCAATCCTTTTGCGCATTTATAAAATTTTGAGCTTGTGGCTCCAATCAGACTAAAGTCTATATGAATTGGTGGATGTTGGAAACATAATTTTAATATAGCGGAATGTTCATATTATTGTTTTTAAATATTAATTTCTGCTTTATGTTTGAATTTATTATAACTGTTCAGTGAAAATTATTATTTCATAATTTTAGAGTCCTTGGTTTCGACAAATTTTGCTTTAATAACAAAATAAATATACAAATGTAGAAAAATAAGCCGATTTGCGATTGTATTTTTACAGCTTTGCTCGGACAATTCACAAATTACATTGAAAAGTATATTGAGTAAGTCATGAAAAAATTATTGGGAGAGCTAACCTTTAAGTTGTCTGGTTGGACATATGATGTAAAACCCAATGTATTAGAAAAAAAACAAGTGATTATTGGTTTTGAACATACATCGATGATGGATGCAATATTGTCATTGGCAATTTTTCAAATTCATGATTTGAAAATTCATACCTTGATAAAAAAAGAATTATTTAAGGGTCCAATGAAACCACTTTTAGAAAAGATCGGTGGAATTGCGGTAGATCGTAAGTCAAATCAAGATATTGTGACCCAAATGGTTGAACTTTTTCAAAGTAATGATGAGTTTAACTTGGTGATTGCACCAGAAGCGACGCGCGCAGTACAGGGTGAAACACGTAAGCCTATTCGCACTGGATTCTGGCATATCGCACAAGCAGCGGGTGTTCCAATTGTTTTGATGTATGCAAATTCAAAGACTAAGCAAGGTGGTATTTTTGGGAAAATTTATCCAACGGATATGGATCAAGATTTAGCGGAAATTAAGCGTTTATATAAAGAACACACCGGTTTGGATATTGAAATTCCTGTACCTAAAAATTCTTAAATTTTATAATAATTACAAATAGATAGAAAGTCCAGTTTACACAAGTAAGTTGGATTTTCTTATCGTTTAAGTGAAATATTAGATGATTATTTTACTTAGATGATAAAGAATAAGACTTTAACCACTGTTTATATTTTCTAATATATTTATTGAATTTTATTCATAAAAAATGATACAACAATTAAATAAGGCATTTGCAATAATATTAAAAATAAGTAAAGAGGATCAACCGATGAATTGTTCCCCACAACAACAATATCAATTCTTTAAAACATTTACTGAAAATAAAAGAGATCATTTAGACAATATTATTCTTAAATATAAATATGATCTTGTAGATATTGATGGTGTTTTTCATGCGATTAGGGCTGATGATAAAGGTGGTATTCAACCCGCATTTATTTGTATTGAAGGAAATCACATCGGATTGAACCATGATATTGATGTGTTATCTTTTTATCAAAATCGATTGACGACAGGTGAACAAGCACTATTTTCTCGAAATAAGGATGCAATTTATCCTGAATCTTCTTTGACACAACTTTATAAAGTTATCACTAAGTTGACTGAAAATGCGACTGATTTAGCGACCATGTATTTTAGAATTCGTTTTAATTTTGAAGCCGATCGTTTCGGTTCTAATACGATTTCTATTTCACTAGAACAATTTATATGCATGGTTAAAATGATCAACGGTATAGTGAAGAATGTTGAACCTAATGATTCATCACTGGATATTTGGGAGAAGGTTCCAGTAATGAAAATTAGGTCTGAGTTATATAGCTATGCTCAATCACATCCTGAAATCGAAAAAATTTGGTTTTCAATATTTTCAACTGGTTTATTTGCTTTTTTTAAATCGAACAATCCTAATCATAATACCGAAATTAAGGATCAAATCTTGAAAATTGTACAACCTTATTTAGATGCTTATGCTCTATTTATTGTGGATACAATTGAAGAGCTATTCACATATATTGAAGATGAAAATCAAGAAGCATTTAAACAACAAGCTTTACTATTCGATACAAAAAATTGGCATTTTGGACTACTTAAATGGTTCCGTATACGTGCAAAAACGCTGTTCATCGATACGGAATAAGAATGAGTGAAATTTCATAAGTTTAGATCAATTTTATTTAAAAATCCTGTAAAACTCATCACTAAGCACTTTCTCATAAAAAAGCGCTTATGGTAGAATCTCTCCAATTTGATATGGCATAAGGCCAATCTACAAGGAGCATATTTCGCATGGCGGGTCATTCCAAGTGGGCAAACACAAAGCATCGTAAAGCAAAACAAGATGCGAGCCGCGCAAAAGTTTTCACAAAATTTATCCGTGAAATTGTAACAGCTGCTCGATTAGGCGGTGGTGATGCGGCAGCGAACCCACGTTTACGTGCTGTAGTAGAAAAAGCATTAGTTGCTAACATGACGCGCGATACGATTAACCGTGCTATTCAACGCGGTGCTGGTGGTGAAGACAACGAAGATTTAAAAGAAGTCACTTACGAAGGTTATGGTGTCGGTGGTGTTGCGGTTATTATTGAAACAATGACTGATAATTTGAATCGTACTGTGCCAGATGTGCGTCATTGTTTTTCTAAAACAGGTGGTAACTTAGGTACAGCTGGTTCTGTGGCATACATGTTCACTAAACGTGGTGAAATTACTTTTGAAGATGTTTCTTTAGAAGATAAAATTATGGATGTTGCACTTGAAGCAGGTGCAGAAGACATTGAAGTCAGTGAGGATGAAATTTTAGTCATCACGACACCTGAAACATTTGGTGATGTGCAGGATGCTTTAGCAGCAGCAGGCTTGAAGTCTGATAATGCTGAAGTTGTGATGAGCCCATCGACTAAAGCTGAAATTACAGATGTTGAACAAGCAAAACAAATCTTAAGAATGATTGATATGTTTGAAGACTTAGACGATGTTCAAAACGTTTATACAAATGTAGAATTTCCAGATGAAGTTTTAGCTCAATTAGATGTTTAACTTCTAATTTTATTCTTAATTAAAATGAATTAAACGCACCAAGTGGTGCGTTTTTTATGACTTAAGCATTTTCAAAGATGGATAAGCTTTTAATATTTTAGCGAATATACTTCTATCTATAGGTAATGATTGATCAAATTCGGTTAAGTAATCCTGAACAGTTAAAAACATGATTATATTCTTTAATCACAAAGCTAGAATGTAGCGCAGAAACATGCTCAATTTTACCAATCCGTTTGAGTAGAATGTCACTATAGTTTTCCATATCTTTTGCAACAACTTCAACTAGAAAATCAGCTGTTTGCCCAGTCACTAAAAAGGCATTAATGACTTCTGGAATACTTTCTAGTTCTTCTAAAAATTTGGCAAAAGTGTCCGTATCATGCTTGCTGAGTGAAACTTGTAAAATCACGTGAAGTTTAAAACCCAATTTTTCAAAATTAATATCACGCTTTAAATTGGTCATGATATTGGTTTCGATCAAGTGTTTGATACGACGGTGCACAGAGCTTACAGACAGACTGATACGTTCTGATAATTCATTTAGATTGATATCTTCGTGCGTCAAAATTTCAAGTATTTGCTTGTCGTAGCGATCAAGTTCCATGAATCAATCCATTGTGAAAAAAAATTCTGTTTTAATGTAATTTGTTTTTGTATTATTTTCAATATTTAATCATAAGTGAAAAATATTTGCTTATTATTAATTATTTAAGAAAATATTATTTTTTGAGGTTAGTTTTTAAAATTTATTTGTATCTTAAATGAGTACAAGGCAATATTGATTAAACTTAGAAAAAATTGCTTTGCAAAAATGTTATATTGCAGCGAGTAATACTGAAATTAATTTAGCACATAATGGATATGGAACTAGAACTCACTGAATCAGAATTACATCTTTATTCACGTCAAATTCTACTTGATGGTTGGGACATAGATGCACAGGAAAAGTTGAAGCTTGCCAATATTTTAATCATCGGTAGTGGTGGAATTGGCTGTACAACGGCTGAATTACTTGCTCGTGCAGGTGTGGGTAAAATCACCTTGATTGATGCAGATATCATTGAAATGAGTAATTTGCAAAGACAAATTGCATTTATTGAACAAGATATTGGTTTTTATAAATCTGAAATTTTAGCCAAAAGATTACGACAAATTAATCCATTTATTCAAGTGAAAAGTTATACCGTTAAACTTGATGAAACTAATGCTCAAGCACTTATTTCTCAACAGGATTTAATTTTGGATGGTTGCGATAATTTCACAACACGTTATTTGGTCAATCAAATATGTACGCAATTAAATGTGCCGTTGATCAGTGCTTCTGCGATTGGTTTTCAAGGACAATTGTTCATGGTGGAAGGGGATTCGGCATGTTATGAATGTCTATTTCCTAGAGAACAACATATCAGTGAGAGCTTCCGTTGTGCAGATTCAGGTGTTTTAGCCACAACGCCAAATGTTATGGCAAGTTTGCAAGCCCATCATGCACTGCTATATTTAGGTTTAGGTAGCACGCCACTTAAGCAAAAACTTATGCTTTGGGATGGATTAACAATGAAACAACGAATTTTAGCCTTTGAAAAAGAGAGAGATTGTCCAAACTGTCAGGCAAGCCATACTGCAAAGCCTGATTAATTTGCTACACTCGACTTAATTTATTTATACAATTTACTTCTATTTAGACATTATGAAAAACAATATCTGGTTAGATGGATTACGTTCAGTTGCCCGAGTTGGGGAAACTGCGGTAATTGCAGCAAAAGCAGGCATTAAATATGCCACCGAAAAGCCAAGTAACGCTAAACTCATGCGTGAAACATTTGAATCTTTAGGTTCTACGTATATTAAACTTGGACAATTTATTGCCAGTACACCTTCACTATTTCCTCGTGAATATGTTGAGGAATTTCAGGGATGTTTGGATCAAACACCATCATTGCCATTTAGTTATGTGCAAGGGGTTTTAGATAAAGAATTTGCAGGACGTGATTTAAGTGAAATCTTTGCTTCAATTGAAGAAAAGCCATTAGCATCAGCTTCAATTGCACAAGTTCACGCAGCAAAATTAGTGACAGGTGAAGATGTTGTTATTAAAGTACAGAAACCCGGTGTAGAAACGATTCTTTATACCGATTTAAATGTACTGCATTGGGCGACTAAAGTACTTGAGCGTGTTGTACCGAAAGTGAAATTTGCTTCACTGGCAGATATAGTGGATGAAATTAAAACACGTATGGTACGTGAGGTTGATTTTATTGAAGAAGCACAAAATATTGATGATTTTATCAACTATCTGAATGTGTCACAAAATCATGCAGCGACAGCACCGAAAGTCTATCACCAGCATTCAACGCGCCGTGTACTGACGATGCAGCGTCTGTACGGTGTGCCTCTGACTGACTTTGAAGTCGTTAGAAAAGTATCTAAAGATCCGTCACAAGTATTAATTACTGCGATGAATACGTGGTTTGGTAGTTTGATGCTTTGTAAATCTTTCCATGCAGATTTACATGCAGGTAACCTAATGTTGCTTGAAGATGGTCGTATCGGTTTTATTGACTTTGGTATTGTAGGGCAATTAAAACCTGAAGTATGGCAAGCATGTATGGCATTTATGGATGCTTTACAGCGGACAGATTACAATCTCATGGCTCAGAATATGTTGGGCATGGGGATGACCAGTCATCAAATTGATACCCAAGTTTTAGCTGATGATTTAGAACGTCTTTTTAGTGGTGTACTTTTAGCAGATCCACAGCAAATTATGTCATCTAATCCATCAGATTTAAATGACATTATGATGGATATGGTTGGAGTCGGTGAGCGTCACGGTATCCGTTTCCCTCGTGATTTTGCTTTACTATTCAAGCAAATGTTGTATTTCGATCGTTTCATGCGCGTACTTGCACCGTATACCGATATTTATGCAGATCAGCGTTTGCAAATGGGGCAGGACATCGATATTACTTCATTGTTAAAGCACTGATTTAAATTATTAATCCCTCCCAGCCTCCCTTTAAAAAAGAGGCGCTTTTCTTTATATATTAAATATATGAAAGTTGAGAAATCCCCCTTTTTTAAAGGGGGGACTTTTATTAAGGAATGATATGGACTCAATCATCATCGAAGGTTTAAAAGTCGATACTGTTATTGGTTGTTTTAATTGGGAGCGCCAAATCATTCAGCCGTTAATGCTGGATCTGAGTATTAACACCAGTTTGGAACAGGCTTCTAATTCGGATGAATTAGTAGATACGCTCAATTATGCCGAAATTTGTGAAATTGCAGCCAAAGTGATTCAAGATGCTGCACCGAAATTAATCGAACATGCGGCAAAATTGGTTTTAAATGCGCTTTTTACTACCTATCCAGTGATTGAATCGATTATGATTACAATCCGTAAGCCTGCAATTATCCCGCAAGCCAATTCTGTAGGAATTCGTCTTGAACGACACCGCAACGATATTCGCCCTAGCTTTAGCGAGTAATTGTTTACCCCAACAAAATTTCCAAAATGCGTTTGCTCAAATTGTAGGTTTGGGCAAGGTGACATTTTCCAAAATTTATCTCATACCATGTCGTGATGGAATTGGGGCTGATTATTGGAATACCGCTTGTTTGGTTAAAAGTCAGTTATCTGTAAATGAAATGATGGCTGTATTAAAAAAAATGGAAGTAGATTCAGGTCGTGTACGTCCATCACATCACATTTCTTTAGATGTAGATCTGATTGCTTGGGGAACAGATTTAAGTGCAATGCAATTTAATTCGAAAAAATTACCTTTGGCGATGGATGTGAAAGTTCCAATGTCTGATCTCTGGAAAGATGCATTATTTACACATTCTCCGCATCGATTCCCTGTTATTATTTTATAGTCTTAAAAATAAGAAGGTTAAAGTAATGTATTTTAAGCCTTTGGCATTATTCAGTTGCGTGCTGTTATTCAATGCATGTAGTCATTTACCTGAAAAATCAGTTAAACCATTAAAAGCCGAAATTGAAAATCAAGCCTTGCAACTGCGAGACAGAAATCTAAAGAAAAAAATACAAGATTACACGCTAAACCAATCTTTGTTTGATGTCGCATTTGATGATCTCAATCAAGATGGGCAGGATGCAATTGTCCTTTTAAAGGGGCAAAATTGGTGTGGTTCAGGTGGTTGTATGATGCTGATTTTCAAAGGGAAATTTAGTCAAAAATTTGACTTTGTAAGTAAAACAACATTGGTGGATAATTCTATTTATTCTACAAATTATACACAGAACTGTTGGAAGCAATTATTGGTCTATAGCCGAAAACATGGGCAAGTTATGTTGAAGTTTGATGGTATTAAATATCCTTTAAATCCATCGTTTTTGCCATTACACGTTGGGAAATTAGCACCAGATAATGCTCGTTTGTTATTTGGTGAAAATCATTAACAACTCGATAATATATTTGAATATTAGTTGATGCTCCATCGCCTATGCTGTAGTTAATAATATTGCAGCGATAGTTTTGAATCGGCCTTAGGTATTATTTTAGGTAGACGATAGGCATAAAAAACCCACCGAAGTGGGTATAAAAATTTTATAGAAAACTATCATAAATTAAATAAAATAACTGGTCTTAGTCATTAATTTAGAAATTGCAGTCATAGTAATTTTCACTGGAATAGGTAGGTCGACACCACCAGCTTGTAACGCCGCATCACGATGATGCAATTCATCTTCATTCATTTGTACCAGGATTTTACGTGAACGCTCATCCTGTGGTGGTAACTGAGTAATATGATGTTGTAAATGTAGGCTGACTTGACGTTCAGTTTCTGCAACAAAACCTAAGCTATATTTGTCTCCAGCAATACCCGCAAGTGCGCCCATTCCAAAAGAAAGACCATACCAAACAGGATTAAATAAACTGGTATGACTGTCTAACTCTTTTAAACGATCCTCACACCAAGCAAGATGGTCTTGCTCTTCAATTGCAGCAAACTCCATTTCACGGCGTACATTGGGCAGTTTTGCAGTTAATGCCTGACCGTGATAAAGCGCTTGAGCACAGACTTCGCCGCTATGGTTCACACGCATTAAACCTGCAACATGGCGTGCTTCACTGACAGCTAATTTAGTTTCTGTATCTGTAGACGGATTCTCTCTTTGAGCGGTAGTCACGCCGGGAACTAAGCTTCTTAACGCTTGATCGAATGAGTTGATTAATTTATCGATGCCCGTATATTGACGCATATTAGTCCTCCAAAGACGCTTGTGTAGTGGCGATAAGTGGTTTTAAACGAAGCAATAACCATGTACTAAAAATCGCACTGAGAATAGCTGTAATACAAAATAGGATTTTAATATCTATTTTTAAAATACTGAGAATAATTATAGAGAATATTGCAGAGGAAACCATGAATATCGCATTAAAGATATTATTTGCAGCAACCACACGTGCACGATGTGACTTAGGTGCATAAGCTTGCATCATGGCATATAAAGGAACGATATAAAAACCACCACTAATTCCCAATAACGTGACTGCAATCATGACATGATAATAAGCTAAACCTGAGCTAAACATATCAGAGATGGTCATTAAGTCACCTATTCGATCTGGAACAAAAGCCAAACTTCCTGCTAGATATAATGCAAATACCGTTAGACCAATCGCACCGATTGGTACCATTTTTATATTGACTTCTGTACCACCAATTTTACGACATAGCAGTGAACCAACACCAATTCCAACGGAGAAAAAAGTTAAAAGTAGACTGACAACATTTTCATTGGCATGCAGATTTTGTTGGGTTAATTGTGGAATTTGAGTGAGGTAAGTTGCGCCGTAAAACCAGTACCAAGAATTGCCTAAAAGTATGGTAAAGACTAAGGGTAAACTTTTCGCATATCGGATCGTTTGGAAACTGGTACGGAAAAAATTCCAATCAATTTCTAAATCCGTATTGGTTGTCGGTTGTTTAAGTACGAAGCGACTGCATAAATAGCCTACGACTGCAATAGAGACAACCGTGAGGCAAATCCAAATCATATGACCTTGGGATAATGAAATTACCGTACCGCCTAAAATCATCCCGATTAAAATTGCAATAGATGTTCCAGATTGAAATAAGGCATTCCCAGACATTAGTTCATTCGGTTTTAAAATATCAGGCAAAATGGCATATTTAATGGGCCCAAAGAAAGTGCTGTGCGTTCCCATTAAAAATAGTGCGAACAGCAAAATCCATAAATTCCCCAATAAAAAGCCTGCTGAAGCAATGAGCATGATCACAATTTCTAATATTTTAATACTTCGGACTAAAAATGAGCGTTCATACTTATCTGCAATTTGTCCTGCTGTCGCAGAAAAAATAAAATAGGGCAGAATAAACAGCAAGGCAGCAAGGTTATTCAATGTACTTACACTAGCGGATTGTTGTTGAATCCATCCATAAGTGATCACAAGTAACAGTGATTGTTTAAAAACATTATCGTTCAAGGCGCCAAAAAACTGGGTAAGGAACATCGGCAGAAAGCGTCGTGTGCCTAAAATATGCTCATTTTTTTCCATTGATTATGACTTCATTGAGTTATATATAAGAAATGTGGTGAAATGGTAACAATCTCACAAAATCATGTATCATGATTTAATCTGAAATCTTGTGTAAAACCAATTGTTTTAGGTGTAGGGGATATTCATTTTTAAGTGTAAATTCCATTTAGTCAATTTAGGTCTTTCGAGCTACGTATGCCAGCAAAAATTGAATTTAAAAAATCTATGCTCGCACATTGTGTGCATCTTCATTTTGATCGTTATAGTATCAATAAACTAATATGTACAAGTGTTTTTTTAAGTGTTTTTGCTACACCTGTAAGTCATGCTGAAAAAATTTCGACAGGCACATTTAAAAATAATCCATTAACTGAAATTCGAAATACCGATATTAATAAGACGAATATCAAGCAGGTTGAGTCAAAAAAATCAGAACCTCAGTATATTGATCTTAAAAATACAGCTGTTCAAAATGCTGAATTTACGAATCAAGAGCTTATAAATCAAGAAATCAAAAATCAGAAATTTATAAATAAAGGGTTTGCAGGCGCTGAAATTAACAATCAAAATCAGCCGATTATTCCTCCTTCTGAAGCGCAATTGGAAAATGCAGCAAGACAGCAAGGTGTTGCCAACGAAAAGATTGATGAACTTGGTCAGAAACTAGAGTTATCAAAAAATATACAGCAATTTGATAGTTTACAAATGCTTGAACAGCAAGAAAAGAACATCGGTATTCAAAATGATTTTAAACCGATTGAGTTTGAAGATCTTGAAGAATTACCTGTAGCTACAGTGGATCAGTCATTAACAAATGAAATTTATCAGGTTGCGGATGCTGCCAAAACAGAAGCACATAATTTTAGAAATGGGGTTACTAAAAGCACTGAAGTTTTAGTCGCAGATGCAACTCAAAAAGAAGTTTCTGAAATTACTCAAGCACCTGTCAATGTTGACCAGTTGATGCAAAGTATTCGTGCAGATAATCAGATTGCTGTAGAAGAAAATCAAACAGCAAAAACGCTTCAAGATCAAAATTTAAGTGAAGAAAAGCCTGTAGAAGAGGACGTTGGTTTTTTCAAGGGTTTAGTTAATAGAGTGATTAAACCGCAAAATACTGTTGCTAGTATTCCAAAAATTATCGTATCTGTGGATGGCGCAACGGTTGCTTTGAGCAATAATATTAAAGCCAAATTATCGGCATTTACTCAAGAATCCTTTGCAGATTTTAATAGTTCAGTCCCCCAACTTCGAACACTTGCAGTCCAAGCTGCACAAGCAGTTGGCTATTATAATGCTGAATTTAAATTCACAAAAGTAGATGATAAACATCTCAAAGTCAGTGTTGTTCGAAATGAACCTGTCAAAGTTGAAGAGCAAAATATAGAGTTTAGTGGCGTAGGTTCAAAATTAGCTCAATTTCAAGTGATTAGTGTTTTACCTGATCTGGAAATAGGCGATATTCTTAATCATGGTTTATATGAAACGACAAAAACACGTATTTCTGATGCAGCTTTAAATAATGGATTCTTTGATAGTTTTTGGCGTTTGCATGATGTGAAGGTAGAACAGCCTCAGAATATCGCAAAAATTAATTTAAAATATGAAACAGGTGAGCGCTATAAATTAGATGAAGTTGAATTTAGAATGAGTGATCCTTCTAAGCCGTTACCCATCGATTTAAAAATACTTAAAACCATGGCACCATGGCAAGATGGCGCAGATTATACGGCGTGGCGTGTGAATGGTTTAGCCAATAATCTAACCAACTCGCGCTATTTTAATTACACATTAGTCGATGCGGTTAAACCCGATCCATTGGTGAAACCACTAGATTTACCACCAGATTTACAAGTACTTGTCGATCAAGAAAAAATTGCTGCTTCATCATTGTCAGCACAAACAGAAATCCAAAAAACAAAACTATCTGATAAAGAAGTGACACAAAATGTCGTGGATGAGAATCAATTCGCAGGTACAAAAGCGAGTGAGGAAAATCCAAATAACAGACAGTTCGCAGCACAACAACAAGAGAAAGAATCTGACGAGGATTTGTTAAAAGATAAGGCACGTGAAGAAAAGAAAATTCCTGTCATTGTGACTTTAAATGCTGACAATTTAAACAGTTTGGAGACGGGTATTGGTTATGGAACGGATTCAGGTGTGCGTTTACGTAACCAGTATCGCCGTGCCATTGTCAATCATTTAGGGCATTCATTTGATGCCAATATGGAGCTTTCTAGCATTCGTCAGGCTATCGATGCTCGTTATAATATCCCGTATAAACATCCCCTAAATGATTATATTGGTTTAGTCGGTGGTTATGAGCGTGAAGATCGTGGTGGTATTGGTAATGATCTTAGCCTAGTGATTGAGTCCGCAGTTATCGGTGCGGATCGAATTATTAAAGGTGCACGTAAGGACTGGCAGCATGTTTTTGGGGTGCGCTATCGTTTAGACCGTATTACACAATCAGGTTCTATGGAGGATGCAGATGTTCCCGATGCCTTTCTTATTCCGGGTTCAAATCCAGAGCAACAATCATTATTGTTAGGCTATGAAGTAACAAAAACTTTGAGTGATAACCGTATTAACCCTACACGTGGTTTTAAACAAAGCTATAAAGTGCAGTTGGGTAGTGAGTCGTTATTGTCAGATACAGATATGGCAATTTTCAATATCAATTGGAAGGGGCTGTATTCACTGGGTACAAATGATAATCATCAGCTTGTTGGGGCGGTTGATCTTGGCTATATTTATGCGAAAGATTTCCAACAAGTGCCTTATAATTTGAGATTCTTCGCTGGTGGTGATCAAAGCCTACGTGGTTTTGATTATAAAAGTCTTTCACCTGTTGAGTATGGTTATAAAGTCGGTGGACAAGCTTTAGCCGTCGGCACAGCAGAATATAATTACCAGTTTAAAGAAGGCTGGCGTGCTGCAATATTTAGTGACTTTGGTAATGCTTATGATAAATCGTTTAGTAATGGCACTGAATATAGTTTAGGTTTAGGTATTCGTTGGAAATCGCCGATTGGCCCTATCCGATTGGATGTTGCAACTGGTGTTTCAGATCCTGCCCATCCAATTCGATTACACTTCTTTATTGGCTCACAGCTTTAAGTGTTTAGATTTAAGTGTATAGAAATAAACAATTGATTAGAAATAAGCGAGAATTTTGGAAATAATATGACTGATGCAGAACATCAAGATGTTCAAAATGAACAGGAAAATAATCAACTAGAGCCTGAAGCAACACCAAAAAAACGTAGATTATTACGGAATATTTTTTGGTCTGTGCTTTTGGTGGTTATTTTATTGATTGCTGCATTGGCAGTGATGTTCAGTACAGACAAAGGTAGTAAGTTTTTACTGGATCGTGTTGTGGCAAGCCAGCAGATTATTTACTATGAATATGAAGGTGGAAATCTGCTGAAAGGGATTATTCTCAAAAATATTTTGGTCACCTTAAAACCAGTCGATATCAAAATTGATCGTGCAGATATTTCTTTAGGCTGGCGCGCCATTTTAAATAAAGAAATTCATTTGAGTCATGCCAATGTTAATAATTTAAGAGTGATTAGTAAATCACCGCCAAGTGATGAACCTTTTAAGTTTAATGAAATTAAACTGCCCTTTATTTTGCGTTTAGATAAAGCTGATGTAGATCATTTACAGATCCAAACAGTTTCTGCAAAAGTAGATTTTAATGATGTTCATCTAGAGAATGCACTTTGGTCTGGGACAGCACTGAGATTTGAAAATTCACGCATGGATATGGGGTATTTATCTGTAGAAAATGCGACAGGTAATATGGACTTCAAGCAGGGAGATTATCCGCTCAATGCACGTGTAATTGTTAAGCTTCCTTCCTTAAAAAGTATCAATGTTGAAGATATTTACGTGCAAGCTCGTGGTTCACTGGCTACGATTCAGGCAGGTATTGCGACTAAAACTCCAGATATGCTGACTGGCTGGGCAGTGATTCATCCAATGCGACAGAATGTTCCAGTGAGTGGGGCATTAAATTTTAAAGATTATCATTGGCCATTATTATTAGATCAACAGTTACTGTCTAAGTCTGGTGTTGCTAAATTTGAAGGTGATATTAAGGGTTTAACGATTGATGTTAATACCGATATTAGTGGAAAAAATATTCCGCAAGGTCAATACATCGCTTCCGCACATACAGATTTATTACACCAATTAAAAATTCATAATATCAATGGTCAACTCATGGGGGGAGCTGTTAATGCAGCAGGTCTTGTGAGTTGGCAAGATCATGTGCATTGGGATATTCAGGGGCGTTTAGATCGCATTAACCCAAAAGATAAAATCATTCCCCAAGTAATCCAAGACTTTTTACCACCTTCATTGGATGCCAAAATAGGCTCAGTGGGGGCATTAAAAGCGGGGATGCATTTAACTGCAAATGTCGATTTTGATCAATATGAAGCGTGGAATGTAAAGCTTGATCAAGCTGAGCAAAAGGGTAAAAAACCTGAACCAATGATGTTGAATGTCGATTGGAAAAATATCGATCGAGCAGTGCCTTATGTGGGTTGGCTCAGTAGTGAGCAAGGTCAAGTGAGTCTTGCATTGGACGAAGCTCGACAAAATATTCAAGTGGCGACAGTATTACGTCAACATGAAAAAGGTTCATTACCTGCGGGCAAATACAATGCACAATTGAATTTGAAAAATAATGATTTGCATGTGCCTTCATTTAATTATCAAGCAGATAAAGGTAATTTGTCTGGAAGTGCTGTGGTTGAATTGCCAACGGATAAGCGCCAATTAAAATGGAATGCTTTACTCAATGCAAAAGATTTTAATCCACAAAGTATTGTTACAACTGCCCCAGTTAATTTACTCAACGGGCAAATTAAAGCCAATGGTTTTGCTAAACCCAATCAGCAAATTATTCAGTTTGACGCGATTAATTTAACAGGACGTATTGCGAATCAAGCCAAGCCTGAAACGATTCAATTAACAGGTAAAAGCACTGCAGCCATTATTTTCCATGAGCCTAAAGCCGGTGGTGGATTTAAAGCTTTTGCTGTGAATTATGATGGTGCATTAAATGCAGTTCAGCTGAAACAAGGCAGTGGTTTACTTAAATTACGTGTTGCAGGAACGCCTGAACTCATCAAAATTGAACAGTTGCAACATGATGGTGTTGCAGGCAAGGTTTTGGCAAACGGTTTAGTGCATACGAGTAATGGAATCGGTTGGGATATCAATGCCTCATTGGTTCGTTTCAAACCACATTATTTTGTTTCTTCTATTCAAGGTGAAGTTTCAGGCAATGTTAAAACGCAAGGGAATTGGTCTGATAAACTGAAGAAAATTAATATTCAACAGTTGAATATTGCAGGAATTATTAATAATAAACCGATACGAGGTAAAGGTAATCTTGCTGTTGTATTAGATTCAAATTTAAAAGGATTTATGCCACAGCAATTTGAGGCTAATAATTTATTTTTATCCTATGCAAATAATCAAGTTCAAGCTACGGGCAATGCACAAAATCTTAAATTAAATGTAAATGCACCAGCATTATATGAAATTTATCCAGGTTTACGTGGTAAAGCATATGGTTATTTAAATTTAAAAGCGCAACCTCGTTTTAGTGCAACTGCAAATTTAGCTGTCGATGGATTTGCTTTTAATGACAGTATTACCATTAAAAAACTCAGCTTAAAAGGTGAGTTACCAACATCGGAAACAATATCTTCAAAAATGATTGCGCAAATGGATACTTTGCGTAGTGGTAATCGTGAAATTCAACATGCTGCGATCACATTGTCTGGTACACGTAAAGCGCATTTATTGCAATTACAAGGTTGGAATTATTATTCTAAATTCTATGTGCAATTGGCAGGTGGTTTTAGTACACAAAATGATTGGTTGGGGCAAATTCAAAAAGGTGAATTCGACTCTGTTCGTGCGCATTTAGTACAACAACAAAATGCCCCTGTTATTTTTTCTTCAGCAAAAACAGAGTTATATGTTGGACAACATTGTTGGATGAGCCAACAAAGCAAACTCTGTTTTGATCAGCCTATTCGTGTAAGTAAACAACAAGGTAATGTTTCTTTCGTCACACAAAATTTAGATTTAAATGATTTTGCATCGTTCATGCCTGAAGGTTTAGCGCTGACAGGAAAATTGAATGGCTATGCAAAAGCCTCTTGGGTGCAAGGTGGGCAACCAAAAATTGATGCAAAATTAGTGACTCGAAATGGTTTAATTGGTATAGCAGCAGAAGACCCAGATGATATATCCACATCTTTAAACTATGACGAAGCAAGTGTCATTGTCAAAAGTATGAAAGATGGATTGTTATTACGTACTGATGTAAAAGCACCCAATATTGGTACGGGTTATGCAAGTGTGATGATTAATCCATATATAGCTTCAAAACCTATGCAGGGTGAAGTTGCATTTAATGAAGTGCAGCTTAAAATTCTAAAACCATTTATTGCAGATATTCGTAAATTAGAAGGGACTTTATCATTTGCAGGTAAGATCAGTGGTACGTTGACACAACCATTATTTAATGGTGATTTACGTTTACGGAACGGTCAAGTCAGTATGATTTCACTGCCTGTCAATTTGAGCAATATTCAGCTTTACACTTCTATTCGCCAAGATGTTGCGATGATTAATGGTGCATTTAATAGTGGGCAAGGTGTTGGGAAAATTACTGGCAGTATTGACTGGAAAAATGATCCACGGATTCAATTGAAACTGAATGGTGACAAACTGTTAATTCGTCAAGCACCATTGGTGACGGCTGTAGTAGATACTGATGTTGATGTGGATATATTACCATTAAGTAAACGTGTAACCGTAAAAGGTAAGGTGGATGTCCCTCGTGCTTTGATTTCGATGCCTGAAGCGAGTCCTTCGGTGGTCAATGTCTCTCCAGATGTTCGCATTGTAAAAGAGGGTGTAAACCAACTGGCAATTCTTAAGGCAGCAAAACCTTGGGATATCCGTGCCGATGTTTCGGTGAATCTCGGAGATAAAGTTATTTTCCAAGGTTTTAACAGTCGTATTCCTTTGGTTGGGCGTTTATATCTTTCGCAGCGTGGTTTAGAAACAGCAATGCGTGCCAATGGCGCAATTGGTGTTAGCCAAAAAGTGACCATAGAAGCGTATGGTCAAAGCTTAGATTTGAATCGTGCAATTGCACGTTTTAATGGACCTTTATCAAACCCAACATTAGATGTTGATGCCAATAAAAATATTTCAGGAAGTACTGTCGGCGTTCGAGTTACAGGCACAGCTTCGAGTCCAAATATTCAAGTTTACAATGATGCAGGCTTGTCTGACCAAGAAGCGATGAATGCTTTACTCACAGGTCGTATTAATGAAGGTTCGAGTGGCTTAAGTAATGCAGAAGGCTTTAAAACGGATGTAAACAACACCATTGCAGCGGCGGGTATTAGTTTGGGCTTAGGTGGAACTCGTGCATTTACCAATCAGATTGGTCGTACCTTTGGTTTAAGTGGTTTATCACTAGATGCTCAAGGTACAGGTGATGACACGCAAGTGAGTTTGACGGGTTATATTACACCTGACCTTTATATTCGCTATGGTGTGGGCGTATTTACTCCAGTGAATAAATTAACGCTACGTTATCAAATAAATAAACGCTTATATTTAGAAGCAAGCCAGTCTTTAGAAAAAGCGATTGATGTGTTCTACCATTGGCGATTCTAAGAAGTAGTGGCTAGATCATAAGTAGAACTAGCCATATAAAAAAAGCCTTTTAATTCATCATTAAAAGGCTTTTTTTATATTTGAAAATATTTTATGGATTACTCAGTTAATAAATGATATTACGCACTGAAAAATATTAATATATTTTTTAAGTTTTTTTGACGGGTCTTAGGTCAATAGCTTTGATTTAGGGATTAGCCTTCGGCTCGAGGTACTTTTGTTTCGACAAAAGTACCCAAAACCATTGTCATCCGCAGAACTCGTCCACGTCCTTCAAATTATTTAATGTGTCGCAGAAACATCCCCTAATAGAATGACTCTTGCCTTAAACAATTGCGGATGACTTTATCGCGTATCCACATTCTTCGAGATACAAAGTGTGATTTAGATATTACTGCGTAACATCAGTTAATAACACATTTCCATATTGCTCGCGTAAATCACGCTTCAACATTTTACCAGTCCCTGTTAAAGGAATAGATTCTACAAAAATAACTTTATCTGGAATCTGCCATTTGGCAATTTTATCTGCATAAAAATCAAGAACATCTTGTTCAGTGACGTCTGAACCTTGTTGCTTAATCGCAATGACAATAGGGCGCTCATCCCATTTTGGATGAGTTGCTGCAATGACGGCTGCCATCGCGATTTGCGGATGACACATGGCAATATTTTCAAGCTCAACGGAAGAAATCCATTCGCCACCAGATTTAATTAAATCTTTGGCACGATCACTGAGTAATAAATAACCATCTTCATTAATGGTTGCAATATCACCTGTATCAAACCAACCGTCGGCACTCAATGCATTTTCAGATTTGCCATAATATGACTCAATGATCCAATGACCTTTCACTTGCAGATTACCCGTAGTATGACCATCACGAGCAACTTCATGTGTGCCATTTTCTTCATCAGTAATACGTAAATCTACACCAAACGGTGGACGACCTTGTGAAAGGCGTACATTGAAACGTTCTTCTTCAGATAAAAGTTGATGTTTGGCTTTCAGCTGATTTCCTGTGCCCAAAGGACTCATTTCAGTCATCCCCCAAGCATGGATTGTTTCGCATTGATAGGTATCTCTAAAAGCACGCATCATTGCAGGAGGGCAAGCAGAACCACCCACTACATTACGTTTTAAGCTATTTAAAGTGCTACCTGTTTGTTTTGCTGCACCTAGAAGACCTTGCCAAATGGTAGGAACGCCAAGTGCAATAGTGACTTTATTTTCATCAATCATTTGTACCAAACTTGCGCCATCTAAACCAGGTCCAGGTAATACAAAAGTACAGCCGACCATTGCGGCAGCATAAGGCGTTCCCCATGCATTAACATGGAACATTGGAACGACGGGTAGCATGATGTCATTGGCAGATAAGTTTAGAGAGTCTGGCAGTGCAATTGCGTAGGTGTGTAAAATCGTTGAACGATGGCTATATAAAGCACCTTTAGGATTGCCTGTGGTACCAGAGGTATAACAGAGCGAACTTGCCGTATTTTCATCAAGAGATGGCCATTCAAACTGTGCTGAATACTCAGCAATCAATACATCATAGAATTTTGCATCTGGAAGTGCATCCGCAACATCTTGGTCAAAAGCACCCATATAGATGAAATGTTCAACATTTGGCGTATGCGCTTTAACTGCCTTAATTAGTGGTAAAAAGGTTTTATCAAATAACACAACACGATCGTGCGCATCATTGATAATAAAAATCAATTGTTCAGGAAATAGTCTTGGATTAATCGTATGGCAAACCAAGCCACTACCAGAAATAGCATACCAAGATTCTAAATGTCGATGGTTATTCCATGCAATTGTTGCGACACGGTCACCTAAATTAAGCCCTAAACTTGCAAGTGCATTTGAAAAACGTTTTGAATTCTCAGCAATATGCGTCCAATCTGTTTTGGTGATTGTACCGTCTGTATTTTTAGAAATAATTGCTGTATCACCATGATAACGTGCCGCATGCTCAATCAGGCTACTGATTAATAGCGGTTGTTGCATCATACGTCCTTGCATAGCCAATTCCTTGTCTTGTTTATTTATCAATTTAGTTTTGTTAATTCCAAAGCTTTCTATTTGCAAATATGGGGTAAATAGAAAAGTTGTTTCTTCATCCTATCGAATTGATGAATTAAATCAAGAACTGAATGAGAAAATTTTGGAAAAATATTAAATATTAGGTATTAAAAAACAATAACTTGTCAATTATCATGATATGAAAATGTGGGGTGGTTTAAAGTAGCATACTAGACTAACGTCGATAAAGTAAATGATTGCTTATTTACTTAAACATGATAAAAGGAGATGTATATCATGAGAATGGTATAAGTATTTCAGGATGAAATATAAAGAAGCGCTTTTTAAATGAGGAGAGAGATATATGCTTCAAAAAATTAAAAAATTATTTTGTATTCATGCTTTTGAATATGAAATGGGAGCCAATCTAGTCATGGTGAAAGAGTGCCGTAAATGTGGTATTCATCATTAGTTAGATTTTCATAATTCAAATATTTACGAGAAATATCATCATATTTGAAGTGGCGTAAAGTGACTGGATGTGATGATATTGAGATTTTCCTTATTATTTAAACTATTTTAAATTTCAATATTCTTTGCAATTTTCCGTTAAAATTAAATCTATTCTCCTTTTCTTGTTGTACTTATGGCTAAAGATTTTTTCGCAGAAAACTATGTTGTAGATGATTGTTTTTCAGATACATTCGTATGGTTGTATCATCATCAAGATTGTTTTGAATCTTTTGAATTTGATGTATTAAAACAAGAGCTGAAAGTTTATCACGCCAATGGAATTGATGTGATCCGGAGTGGCATGTTTCTCACAGCTAAATATGGCATTTTAGTCACATCTCTATAAATGAATGAGTGGTATTTTCGGTTTATTTAACGCTATTTAACTTCAGCAAATAAGTTAAAAAATCGTTAGAATAGACCTTGAATTGAAATGATCTAAAATTGTAATGAATGTGAATTTGCAAGAGCATCAGCGTAGTATTTTAGCTGTAATGGGGATTGATCTGTGGATCTCTCGGACTGAGGTTGAAACACGGCCATTTGAAAATGGCTTGTATCGTGATGTCGTTGTTGCAACAGATATTTTAATTCCCCAAATTGAGTTTTCTCAAACTGCTAAAGTTTTAAACAAGACGCCAAATCAACCACATCAACCTGTTGAGCGTTCTCATTCATCTATTGATTATTCAAATAAAGCAGTTCACGCAGAAGTTGCGCTTCTAAAAATTAATCCAGAAACACAGCAAACTGAAGAAGTGACAAATTCAGCGCAAATTCAGCAACAGACTGAACTCAGTGCTCAGCCAGTTCTACAAATTGAAGCATTTGAATTACAAGCTTATTGTATTAAAAACTGTGTGATTCTAGTCGATAGTACACACATTGACGCAGAGCAATTAACGTTGTGGAGTAATATTCAGCGAGCAGTTTCGGGTCAGTATTATGAGTTGAAATGGCCATTTCCATTGCTACAATTGCAAGATGGAAAAGGTGCGAATATTTATATTCAAGGTTTTGTTGATGCGTTGAAGCAAGATCGGAAAGTGATTAGTTTAGGTGAGTTAACGTATTTAAAGAGCACTGATATCATTCAGTTAGCTAGTTTGCAAAAAATGCTTGATCAACCTGTATTAAAGCGCCGTTTATGGCAATTTATGCAAAATGTTGATTTCACACAGCACTGATTCGGTAGCATACAGATTTTAATTCAACATTAAGCGAGTTATTCAAGGACATGAATAAAAAAGTCGTGGTTTTTAGCCAAATTGATTCAGAAATTCAAGCACGTTTAGAAAAGCAATATCAAGTTGTCGTTTTGAATCCGAAAAATGGTGATATTAATCAACAGATTCGCCATGAGGTTGTAGATGCAGATGCAATGATTGGAGCGGGGCGTTTATTAAATGAAAGTAATTTAGCACCTGCAACAAAACTAAAAATCATTTCGACAGTTAGTGTTGGTTATGATAACTATGATGTAAGCTATTTAAATAATAGCAAAATTTGGTTAGCAAATACACCACATGTGCTCACAGAAACCACCGCAGATTTAGCCTTTACTTTACTCATGAGTGCCGCTCGTAAAGTTCCTTCATTGGATCAATGGACAAAAAATGGTGAGTGGAAAAGAACCGTTGCAGTTGAGCAATTTGGTCAAGAGGTTTTTGGAAAAACATTAGGAATTATTGGTTTAGGACATATTGGTGCTGCAATCGCTAGACGTGGATTTCATGGTTTTAATATGAATATTCTTTACCATAATCGCCGTGAAAAAATTGAAGTTGCTCAACAGTTTAATGCTCAATATCGAAGTCTAGAAAATTTATTAAAACAGTCAGACTTTGTTGTTGTCGCTGTCGATTTAAATAGCGAATCAAAAGCTTTGATTGGAGTAAACGAATTTGCCTTGATGCAAAAGCATGCTGTTTTTGTGAATATTGCGCGTGGCTCTGTGGTTGATGAGAATGCTTTAATTGAGGTATTGCAAAATAAACAAATTTTTGCAGCGGGTTTAGATGTTTATCAAGGTGAACCTTTGCAAGATTCTCCCTTATTTCAGTTGAATAATGTGGTGACATTACCGCATATTGGTTCTGCCACAATCGAAACACGTAAAAAAATGGCGGAACTGGCTTATCAGAATTTAGTCGATGCTTTAGAAGATAGGACTCCACGATATTTGGTCAATGAAAACTTCTAAACTACGGTTGGTTTAAGTAATAACAACACAACATTTCATTGCGAATTTGTTCTAAATTCAATGTTATATTCATAATGTTAAATTTGTAGGAACGTAATTTTGAAACATTTTGTAGTAACCGTTGGACTATGTTGCAATCTAACTCTAGCTGTTGCAGATAGTGACCAACCTTATGTTTCAAATTCAGCAATTTTTAATATTGAAAACTCAAGTTTATACAATAAAAATAATCAATTAGAAATTCCTAGTTTGGGAACAGGAAGCAGTCAAGTTGATCGAATAAGAGATCGATTAATTGGAGAGAAAGTATACCGACAGCTTCATCAGCATTTTCCACTTATTAGTGATCCATGGTTGGATAATGAGTTAATGTCGACATTTACAAATATTTTAAATCAAACTGACCTAGGTCAAACTATTGCGCTTGTAGTTGTTAATGATCCACAAATTAATGCATTTGCTGTACCTGGTGGTTTATTTGCAATTAACAGTGGATTAGTCTTTTCATCACATAATATGGATGAAGTGGCAAGTGTGATGGCTCATGAAGTAGCACATGTTTCTCAAAGACATTTTATTCGTTCTGATGAGCAATTCAAAGGTCAAGCTTTACTTGCTATGGCTGGTATTCTCATAGGGACAGCATTAGTTACAATGATGCAGAGCACTGAATTAGGAAGCATGGTGCTTTTTGGTTCGCAAGCTGCTGCGGCAAATAGCCAATTAAGTTATAGTCGAAATCAGGAGCGTGAAGCAGATAGGATAGGCATGCAGTATTTAGTTGCAGCAAAATATAATCCAGAAGCCATGCCCGATTTTTTTGAAACAATGAATAAAACAAGTGTAAAAGTTAGTTTTTTCCCTGACTTTTGGTTGACTCATCCAAAAACATCGCAACGTATGAGTGAGGCGCGATTACGGGCTAATCAATTTCCAAAAATTCCGTATCTTCAAAATAAGCAAAATAATTTCGAAATTATAAAATGGTACCTTGCTGTTCTATCTAATCAAGCTAATGATGAACAAGTATTTGCAATTGCAGGACAAAATAAAATTGAAGGTTTAATCGCATTAGCTAAATTACAACTATTAAGAGGTGATTATAGCCATGCACAAACTCAATTGAATTTAGCAAAAAAAATAAATTCAGAACATGCTTTAGTTACGTTGATTCAAACAGATATTTATTTAGGGCAAAATAAAGTTGAAGACGCTTATCAAACCATTAGCGCAAAACAACGGATTACACCTGAAAATCGTGCTTTAAGTTATAAATTAGCAGAAGTTTATATTCGTCAAAATAATGCAAAACAAGCTGAACAATTGGTGAATCGTTTTATCAAAATTAATGACCGCGATATTAGTGGTTGGCAACTATTACAACAAGCTGCAAATCTAGATAAAGAAAATCCAATGCGGACCGTAAATGTGTTACGCAATCGTGCAGAAGTTCAGTATTGGTCGGGTGATGAGGAAAATGCCATTAAATCATTATTGCATGCACAACGACTCGCTAAAGATAATAATGCGATGACTGCACGCATTGATAAGCGTTTAAAAGTTATGCAGGAAGAGTATGGATTGAAAATATAATGATGATATTTTGATGCACTGATTTTGAATATTGACCGAATATAAAATTTTACTATGTATTTTCTGATTAAATGTTAAAATTTCTTTCAGGCATTTGTTTAAAAGTAATCGATTGAAAATGAAAAAGATTTTAACGGCATTGGTATTAATTTTATCTGCAAACCAACTTATGGCAGAAGTTCCAGAGCGTTATGTACGTGATGTTGAAAAAATTTCAAATCAATACAATACAGATTTACGGACTTTTTTAAGAAGTTTAAGTCCGCAAACTGTTCAATTTGATGTACAGCAGCAAATCCAGTTTTGTAGCATTATCAAAAAATATGTAGATGATATTTATAAGACGACGGATGAACATCGCCAATATTTACCTCCATCGTCTATGTCTGTGACCAAACAAACGATTATTGATAAAGTGATGGTTTCACCTGAAATGCAAATTCTTAAAAAGTATAATATTCAGTGTGATTTGAAATAACTTTTATCTTTATCATATTGTAAGAGGGAAGCGCACTTGTGGATTTTACTCACTTCCAAATTGAAAATGATCAACTTGTTCTCAATATAATTCAAGAATCTGATGCTGAGGATTTATTCCTAGCAATAAAAAATACCTTAGCCGATCTAAGAAAGTTTCCTGCCAGTTTAGCATGGGCATTGGGAGAGCCAAATTTGCAAGCTTCAATAGTTTTTTGTCAAACACGCCTCTTGGCATTGTTAAATAAAGACAACTTTGTATTTATCATTCGTTTAAAAGAAACTAATGATTTTTTAGGGGTTGTCGATATTCATAAAATTGATTGGCTAGAAAATACGGCATCCATTGGTTTTTGGGGAAACTCAATATTTAAGCAAAAAGGCTATATGACGCAAGCATTAAGCTTGTTTGTGAATACCTTATTTTCAAAATGGAATTTTCTTGGTTTAAATGCTTATGTTGATGTCGAGAATCTATTAGCACGAAAATTATGCGAAAAAGCAGGATTTTTACTAAAAAATATTGAAGATCAATCTGTACAGAACCCAGTGGATGGTAGCTTTAGAGATATTTGCCACTATCAGATTGAAAATAAAATTTAAAGGGAATTGAATTGATGATTTTGGGCTATTTAACAATTTATTATTTCATTGCAAAATAATTGTATTCACACAATTAAATAGACCAAACCAAACAGAATGCAGATTTTATGATGTGGGGATTAGCCAAGTTTTGCTTTAATTTTTGCAGAAACTTGTGCAGGATCGGCACGTCCGGCTATGATCGGACGTAGAGAATTCATCACCTTACCCATATCTTTCATGCTAGTAGCTCCTTGCGCTTCAATTGTTTGCGCAATGAGAGAATCAAGTTCTTCCTCTGACATAGCTTCAGGTAGAAACGGAGATAAGATCTCAATTTCAGCTTGTTCTTTACTAGCTAAATCTTCACGATTAGCACCTAAAAAGGCTTTAATCGATTCTTTACGTTGTTTGATTTGCTTTTCAATGACCGCAAGAACTTGAGAATCATCAAGCTCTATGCGCTCATCGACTTCGATTTGCTTGATTGCTGCCTGTAGACCACGTATTACCGTTAACTTACTCATTTCTTTAGCACGCATTGTTGCTTTTAAAACTTCAGTTATTTGGTTTTTTAAAGTAGTCATTTATATTTTCCAGGTTAGTCAATCAATCAATCACAAATTAATCTTAGTAAAGGCGAGTAGTACGTACTGATTCACGCGCCAATTTCTTTTGGTAGCGTTTAACAGCAGCAGCTTTTTTACGTTTACGTTCTTGAGTTGGTTTTTCGTAGAATTCGCGTTTACGAACATCTGCTAATACACCAGCTTTTTCGCATGAACGTTTGAAACGACGAATAGCTACGTCTACTGGCTCGCCTTCTTTCAATTTAACTTGTGGCATGAAGAATCCTCATTAAGTTATGGATAAGATCAGGGTCGAATTACCCTAGATCACAAGTGAAGTGCAGTATTTTACTCATTTACATCTCATACCACAAGTCTATAATAGCTTTCGCAATAATTTGAAACGGATAAAAGGCAGTTTAATGATCGTTCTTGGCTTAGAAACTTCATGTGATGAAACAGGATTGGCACTCTATGACAGTGAAGTCGGCTTGAGAGGTCAAGTCTTATATAGTCAAATTAAACTTCATGCAGAGTATGGCGGAGTGGTTCCTGAGCTGGCGTCTCGCGATCATGTGCGTAAGATGATTCCACTTATAAATCAATTACTCGAAGATAGTCAGATTAAAAAATCCGAGATTGATGCTGTTGCTTACACGCGTGGTCCAGGCTTAATGGGCGCATTAATGACAGGTGCTTTATTTGGTCGTACGCTGGCATTTGCGCTGAATAAACCTGCGATTGGTGTGCATCATATGGAAGGGCACATGCTTGCACCACTTTTATCTGAAACATCACCAGAATTTCCTTTTGTTGCGCTACTTGTATCAGGAGGACACACTCAATTAATGGCAGCTCATAGTATTGGTGAGTACGAAATTTTGGGTGAGTCTATAGATGATGCCGCAGGCGAAGCTTTTGATAAAGTTGCCAAAATGCTGAAATTACCTTATCCAGGTGGTCCAAATATTTCTCGTTTGGCTGAAAAAGGTGATAAAGAAGCTTTTGCTTTTCCACGTCCAATGTTGCACCAAGGGTTAACATTTTCTTTTAGTGGGTTAAAAACGGCGGTTTCTGTTCAGCTTAAAAAGCTTGGTGAAGAACAGCGTGATGCAGATATTGCAGCATCTTTCCAAGAAGCATTGGTCGATACATTGGTTAAAAAGTCTATAAAAGCATTAAAGCAAACAGGTTTAAGACGTTTGGTGATCGCTGGTGGTGTAAGTGCCAATAAGCGTTTACGTGAACGTCTTGAAGTAGATTTAGCTAAAATTAAAGGCACTGTATATTATGCAGAACCTGCTTTATGCACAGATAATGGTGCAATGATCGCTTTTGCAGGCTACCAACGATTAAAAGCAGGGCAACATGATGGATTGTCTGTAACGACGACACCACGTTGGCCAATGACTGAATTGACTAAACCTGAATAGTTTGTAAAAAATAATTGGATCAAAGAGGCGAAAGCCTCTTTTTTTATAAAAATTAAAGCAAAGTAGGGTGATGATTTTTGAGCCCGATGAAACACTTGGCGCAGCACAATAATTCATGCTATTTATGAAGTATTATTTCGTCATATAAAAATGAAAAAGGATACACGATGTATCAAAAATTCAGCCAAGGTGTGCAGCTACCATTTGATATTTTAGATATTCACAATATTCCAGATGGAGCAAAGCAGGGTCATTTTATTGAAATCCGTTGTGGTGGCTTTGGCTCTGAAATATCTGCTCATCCAACTGAAAAGAAACAGTTTTATGCGCTAACGGATCGTGGTCCAAATACAACTTATAATGTGAATGGTGATCTTGGGAAAATATTTTTAGATCCGAGCTATACACCCAAAATTGGTTTATTTGAGCTGCAAGAAAATGGCACGATCAAAAAAATCAAAGAAATCTTACTCAAAGATCCAACAGGGCGAAATATTACAGGTTTACCGAATAAACACTTTGGTGCGACGAAAGAAATTGCCTATGATCAGTATGGAAAAGTTTTAGAACATGGTACAGATGAATATGGCTTAGATTCTGAAGGATTGGTTGCTCTAAAAGATGGTACTTTTTGGGTTAGTGATGAATATGGTCCGCATATTGTGCATTTTAATGCCGAAGGTATTGAAATAGATCGTATCAATGCTTATGAGGGCGATGAGCGCAGAAAGTCAGGCTATTTATTACCTTTAGAATTTGCAAATCGTCGCCAGAACAGAGGTATGGAAGGTTTAACCATTACACCAGATCAAAAAGTGCTAATCGGGATTATGCAATCGACCATGAGTAACCCTGATTCATCAGTGACACAATCAGATCTTGTTCGTATTGTAATGATTAACCTTGAAAATAAAGCCATTTCGCAATATTTATACAAACAAGAAGGTAAAGCTTATTCAAATACAGCAATTATTGCTTTAAGTGCTTATGAATTTTTAGTAGCTGAACGTGATGATGATTTTTATAAAGATAATCCTCAAGCATTTAAACGTGTTTATAAAATTGATATTCGTAATGCAACAGATTTAGAAAAAGTACCAGAAAATGCTCAATTCAAACAAGATCAACATTTGGGATTATTAATAGAAGGGCGAACACTGGAACAATATGTATTATCAAAGAATTGGGATGGTTTAGTTCAACATGATATTTACCCAGTTCAAAAGACTTTAGTGGTTGATTTGGTTGAACGCTTAAAGTATCCACATGATAAAGTTGAAGGTTTATGGATTATTGATGAACAGCATTTAGCCGTGTTAAATGATGATGATTATAGTTTTTCTGAAACTGACGGTATTTTAGAGCAAAAATATTTAGACAAAGATAAAAATATCATTGATGCCAACACTTTGTATATTCTCGATCAATTGGATTTAAAAGCTGATTAGGATTTTAAAAATAATAAAAAACCCGTCAAATTAATTTGACGGGTTTTTTATTAACATAGAATTTTAGTATTAATATTCCCAAAACATGCGTTGGATTTCTTTTGCATCTTTGGTTTTAGTCAGTGCTAAAGCGGCTAAAAGCTTGGCTTTCTGTGGATTTAAATCATGTGCTACAACCCAGCCATATTTATCATCAGGTTGTTCTGCATTACGCAAGACAAAGCCTTGTGGAACACGTGATGAGCGAATGATTTGTACGCCTTGTTGCTGTAATTGATTTAATGTTGGCACGATATAATTGGGTACAGAACCATTGCCTGTACCTGCATTAATAATTGCTTTAGTACCTGCTTTTGCATAAGCCAAATAAGCATCTGGAAGCATGTTGCCTGAACCATAGACAATTTGCACTAATGGTAGGGAATCTCCTTGAATTTTCTCAATATCAAATTCAGAATTATTATTGAATCGTTTAGCAACATTTCTAAACCAATATGGTTTTCCTTCCACTAAAGTTCCTAAAGCTCCCCATTGGCTTGTAAAAGCATCCGTATGAATATTAATAGTTTTAGTGACATCACGCGCTGCGAAAATATCATCATTCATAAGAACGAAAACACCTTTGCCTTTTGCATTGTCTGCTGCAGCTAGGGCAACTGCGCTATAAAGGTTCAAAGGACCATCTGCAGAGAGTGCAGAAGGTGGACGCATAGAACCGACAACAACAATCGGTTTATCTGTATGAACAGTCAAACTTAGAAAATAAGCGGTTTCTTCTAAAGTATCTGTACCATGTGTAATGACAACACCATTCACATCAGGTTTTTTCACCAATTCATTGACTTTACGAGCAATAGTGAGAAGTTCTTTATCTGTAATACTTTCAGAAGCCACTTGTAAAGCTTGAACACCTGTAACATTGGCTAAATTTTGAATTTGAGGAACTGCATTTAAAAGGTCATCTACAGGTACTTTTGCTGCAGTATACGTTGCGCTATTGGTTGAACTTGCGCCAGCACCTGCAATTGTTCCTCCTGTTGCAACGACGACAACATTATTTTTAGCAAAAGTTGTGAATGGTAATAATAAACCGATGCTCAACGTGAGTGCTGTAAGTGCTTTTTTCATGATTCTTCCTTATAAAAGTTCCGTACATTCCAAGCATTTTTTGTACCACTTTTAACTTAATATAAAGAATCGCACTTTAGCTATACCGATTTGAAAATATCTTTTTTTTATTGATCATTCAAATTTATAGTGAGTTTTATGATGAGGTTTAATGATTGAATTAGAGGCATGAAAGGATAGAAAATAATGAGAAAACTAACATTCAGGATATACGGAAATAAAAATGAATGTACGTGCTGATGAGCCTGCATGAAAATCTAAAATTAATTACTAATAATTTTACAGCTTATTTTTTAATTTCTAGAGTAATAAAATTTCTTATTCATTGTTAAAACTAAAAAAAAGGCATTCAATTTGAATGCCTTTCGATATTTTAAGGTGAATTAGCGCATTTTCGCCAAGAAACGGCTTAAACGTGTCATTGCTTCACGTAACTCATTTTCGGCAGGTAAGAACACCACACGGAAATGATCTGGTGTAGGCCAGTTAAAGCCTGTTCCTTGAACCAATAAAACTTTTTCAGCTTTTAACAAATCGAGCATGAGTTTTTCATCATCTTCAATAGGATAGATTTCAGGATCAAGTTTAGGGAAGCAATACATTGCACCTTCTGGTTTCACACAAGAAACACCGGGAATATCATTGAGCATTTCCCAAGCAATATTGCGCTGTTCGTATAAACGACCACCCGGACGAATCAAATCATTAATCGACTGATAACCGCCAAGTGCAGTTTGAATTGCATACTGTGCTTGATGGTTGGCACATAGGCGCATAGACGCGAGCATGTCTAAACCTTCAATATAATCTGCTGCGCGTGCTTTATCACCTGTGATTGCCATCCAACCTGAACGAAAACCTGCAATACGGTAGGCTTTAGACAAACCATTGAAAGAAACACACAATTGGTCGCCTGCTAAAGCGGCAACAGAAACATGCTCAATACCGTCATAAATGATTTTGTCATAAATTTCATCGGCAAATAAAATAAGGTCATGTTTCTTCGCTAGAGCAACGATTTGTTCTAATACATGGCGTGGATAGACTGAACCTGTTGGATTATTAGGGTTAATCACCACAATACCACGGGTATTTGGCGTGATTTTACTTTCCATATCCGCAATATCTGGATACCAGTAGTTTTGGTCATCACACTTATAGTGAATAGCTGTACCACCTGAAAGATTGACTGCAGCAGTCCACAATGGATAATCTGGCATTGGAACAAGCATTTCATCGCCATCATCCAATAAGCCCTGCATTGCCATCACGATCAATTCAGACACGCCATTGCCGATATACACGTCTTTAACGTTTAAATCTAAAATGCCTTTTTGTTGATAATATTGGCAAATAGCTTTGCGTGCAGGAAAAATCCCTTTGGAATCTGTATAACCAACTGCATTAGGTAAATTCAAAGCCACATCATTAATAATTTCTTGAGGCGCTTCGAAGCCAAATGGGGCGGGGTTCCCGATATTGAGCTTAATAATTTTGTGACCGGCTTCTTCCATCTCATTGGCCGCTCGTAACACTGGTCCACGAATGTCGTAGCAAACATGCTCAAGCTTTGACGATTTCTTGATTTCACGTGGGGTGGTGTTACCTAAAACGGACATAATCTTATCCAATTATTTTGAGTTAAAAATATAGATTACTGAAATATCACAATCTATGTTGAAATTTAGCTAGAAATTTTGCAAGCTCTAGCGTAAATATGGAAGTACTGAAGCATGACATTGAATGTCAAAGATTTAAAGGAGTTAATGATGGGAAAACTCAATAAAACAGACCGAGAATGGCAAAGAGAGTTATCACCAGAGGAATTTAAGATAACACGGCAAAAGGGGACGGAAGCTGCTTTTACTGGAAAATACTGGAATACCAAACAAAATGGTCGTTATGTATGTCGATGCTGTGGGGAAGAATTGTTCTCTTCAGAGGCAAAATTTGATAGTGGTTGTGGTTGGCCAAGCTTTTTTAAGCCGATCAATAATGCTGCGATTGAAGAACATGATGATCATTCGCATGGTATGCAACGCGTAGAAATCGTATGTCATCACTGTGATGCGCATTTGGGGCACGTTTTTGAAGATGGTCCACAACCCACAGGTTTACGCTATTGCGTAAATTCGGCTTCTTTAGAATTAAAAACACAAGAAAAAAGTGACGAGGAAACTTATCCATGACCAATATTTACCAGTTCGAGGCTGAACTATTAGAGGGCGAAAATAAATCTTTTTCTGATTATGAGGGAAAAGTTTTATTGATCGTAAATACTGCCAGCAAGTGTGGATTTACCCCACAATTTGCAGGATTAGAAAAGCTTTATGAGAAATATCATGACCAAGGTCTTGAAGTTTTAGGTTTTCCTTGTAACCAATTTGGTGGGCAAGATCCGGGAAGTAATGAGCAAATTGGAACGTATTGTCAGCGAAATTATGGTGTCAAATTTCCAATGTTTGCAAAAGTGGATGTGAAAGGTCCAGAAGCTCATGCTATTTTCCGCTATTTAACCAACAATAGTAAGGGAATCTTAGGCAATGGTATTAAGTGGAATTTTACTAAATTTCTCATTAATAAAAAGGGTGAAGTGATTAATCGTTATGCGCCTACCACTAAGCCTGAAGATATCGAACAAGATATTGAAAAGGCACTGGCTGAATAGTTAATGAGCTTAAATTCAACTGTTGAATTTTGGAGTCATCCGCACATGCCCTATGTTGAAACACGTAGGGCATGTCAGAGCCGTGTTTGTTATAAATCACATAGTCATCCTACTTTCTCTATAGGCGCAGTCGATGTAGGAGAAAGTCATTTTTCTAGTTTTTTTGCGTCAGAGCAGATCATACAAGCGGGTTCTTTAGTCGTTATTCCTGCACATATTGAGCATTCATGTAATCCATTAGCCAATCAGGCGTGGAGTTATCAAATGCTGCATCTCGATGCGGCATGGTTAACCGAGCTTATTGGTGAGTTGTCTCAAGATTTTGTAATAGAGCCGCATTTGATTAGCACCTCAATACCGCAAATAAAACCGCATATCGTTGATGATCCTATACAGTATCAAGCCTTTACACAGTTGAACGCTATTTTATTTGATTCCACCATTTCTATTTTAGAAAAAGAACAAACTTTAATTGAAGTTTTAACGAATGTTTTATTGCCCAAGTTTAATTGGGATATGATTGATATCTCAAAATATTATCAACAGTTTTCAACTCAATTACTCGAGTGCTTTGCTGGTGATATCGAAAATTTATCTTTAAAAGAATTGTCTGAAAACATGCAAATGAGTCGTTATGCCTTAATTCGTTTATTCAAACATTATTTTGGCTTAACGCCACATGCATATCAGCTGAATCGTAAAGTTAATCAAGCACGTAAATTGCTTAAAAATGATGGTGATATCGCCCAATTGGCACATGAATTAGAATTTTGCGATCAAAGCCATTTTCATCGTGTCTTTAAACAGCACACAGGTGTAACGCCCAAACAATATTATAAAAATCTATAACTCGCGCAATTTTATACAAGAATCAATTCATAATATTTTCTAAGCTTGTCTCTGTTTTATAGGGAATGAGTATGGAATTATTTTTGACAATCACAATTACACATTTTTTAGCATTGCTTGCGCCAGGCCCTGATTTTTTCTTGATTTTAAAAACATTAATGCAAGGGAAAAAAAGTGCAGCAAAATCTGTCTGCATCGGCATTGCACTGGGTAATGCAATCATTTTAGTCGTGATTTATTCCAGTCTGTTTTTAATGGGAAAAGTGGATGCGACCATTTTCTTGTATTTGAAATGGATAGGTGGACTTTATTTATCTTATCTTGCTTATCAGTGTTTTGCTGTAGCACGATTAAGCATGCCTAAAATCTCAACTTTAGATCAGGTAGATATTATTCAGCATAAAACTTCTTTGTGGAAAAACTTTATACAAGGTTTGTGCTCAAGTTTATTGAATCCTAAAAACCTGATGTTTTACAGTACACTAATATTGCTGATTTATTCAGAATACAATGTTTTCCAAAATGTATTGGTCAGTGTATGGATGGTTGCTTTGGTGCTTTTATGGAATTTAAGCATTGTTCAATTATTAAGTTTGAAATTTTATTTGCAGTGGTTAAATCAGCATATTCGTCATTTATATTATCTGGCTGGAATATGTTTTTTAATGTTTTCAATTTTATTGCTCGTGACCCAATAAGGGAAAGCAACTTGAATAAGGCCATTCATTATGAATGACCTTATTGATAAATTTTAGAATTAAAATCTATTAGAATTTATACGTTGCACCAACAAATACTTTTTGACGCTCGACTAAATAAGCATCCGCACCATTTGATAGTTTTTTATCTAATAAATTAATAAAGCCACCACGAACGGTCAGTTTGTCATTCACTTTATAATTACTTGCTAAATTTACAATCGTATGCGGTTTTTGCATCGTTGAAGTTGTAGTCTTTTCTGTCAAATATTGCTTACCTAAATATTGTGCAGATAAATCAATATTGAGTGGATCGATAGGTTGCCAATTTAGTGAAGAGTTGACCGTTAATTTTGAAGTTGTTAGTAGTGTGGTTCCAGTATCTTCATTCTTCGCTTTCAAGAAATAAGTAGCGTTATTGCTCCATTTTAGATTATCTAAAACTGGGAAATTCGCAACCATTTCTAGACCACGTGTTACCGCATTTTGAATATTTTCATTGCGTGTAAACCAAGTACCACCAGAGACACCTAAAGGTGAATATGCGATTTTATTTTTAAAATCTGTATGGAAGAATGTCAAACCGATGTCTGTACCAAAACCACTATAATTGACACCAATTTCGTAGTTTGTGCTTTCTTCAGGTTTAAGATTTGGATTACCTGTCATATAGCAACCACCACTGACATAAGTAAGAGGTTGTCCTGTTTGCATGTCATACCAGACTTGACCTTTTAAACCATTACAGCCATTTCCGCCAGATTGAGTTGCTGCACCTGGAGATGATTCTTTCACCGTTGGTGCACGAAAACCTTTTGCTACTCCACCTTTAATGACAAGATCATCAGTCGGGCTAAAAACTAAATAACCACGTGGGCTATGATGGGTTCCATATTTATCATCACGATCTAAACGGTCACCCACAGTAAATTTCAAATTATCTAACAGCGTAATGTTATTTTCGAGGAATAAAGCCCAATTTTTATTGTCAACTTTAGGGTCTGTGTAACTTTGACCATCCCAACTTCCACCTGGTAGCGTTCCGATAGTATCTGAATTTGTTAGTTCTTGTTTCTTCCATTGACCGCCGACAGTTAAGACCTGATCAAAAACAGCGTGAAATGGCATCGTTAAATTGCCTTCAACAATTAATTCGTTAGATTTTGTTGTAGAGCCAGCTACACTTGAATCATAATCATTGTAATAAGCAGTTAATTTAGATTTGCCAATTTCCCATTCACCGTCATGAGAAATACTATACGCATTGTGTTTTAATTCATTTGCGCCCCAACTTGTTGTTTGTTCTATACCGGTCGTTGGATTAATCCTAGAGCCTTCTTCATTTTTTTGAATACTATGACCGACTTCAAAGCTCACTGATTGTTTATCTGTCGGTTGATAATGCAACATTGCATTGTAATTTTGGTCTTGAGATCCAGTTGTACCACTCCCTGCAAGATATTTTTTGTCAGCCTCACGCTCTGTTACACCTGCGGTAAGTCGTAAACCTAATGTATCTGTTAATGGGCCAGCAGCCAGTACGCCCGTTTGTAAAGAAGTTCCTAAATCTGAAGAGGTTGTAGGTTGGGTGTAATTCAGGGTTACATTGCCACCCCATTCATTTGGAATCTTCTTCGTAATAATATTAATAACACCGCCCATTGCATCTGAGCCATATAGCGATGACATTGGTCCACGTACAACTTCAATTCTTTCAATCATATCTGGTGTGATCCAGTTTAAATCTTGACGACCTAAATCTGGACGATAGTTGGTATCTCGTGAAGATCCAATACGTTTACCATCGACTAAAATAAGGGTGTAATTGTCTGGTAAACCACGTAATTTAATTTTAGATCCTTCACCTGATGGGCTAATACCACCTGTGACCCCAGGAACTTTACTTAATAGTTCTGCAAGACTTCCTACAGGTTGTTTTTCTATATCTTCACGTGTAATAACACTGATGCTGGCAGGAGCCTCTTTAATATCTACAGCTTGACTACTTGCTGTTACGACAATCGTTTTTAATTGTGCGGTTTCATTTTGGGCTTCAACTGCATAGATTGAAAAGGGCATTGCAGTGAGAACTGAGAGAGAAAGTGTTTTCAGTATTAATTGTTTATTCATGTTAATACGCAACTTAATTTGTGAGAAATTGTGGAGAGATTGTTGTGTATTGTAGAAATGAGTGAATACAAATGCAATCACTAATGATAATTATTATCATTAGTGATTGCATTTTTGATTTTAGAAATTCATATTTTAATTATATAAATCATTTATTTATGTTTTATATTTGGTAAATTATATTTTTGATACTGATTTATTTGAGTGTTTAAAATTTATACAAATTTTCAAAATTGTCATTCAAATTATGTATTTTTACTGTTTTATTTGGTCAAAATATTAAACAACACCAAGCCATTTTATCGGATTGGTGCTATTCGTTATTTGTGTTGTAAATTTAAAATAGTTTATTCAATCAATAAATATATTTTATCATTACGTCGATTTAGAACTGAACACACTGTGGATTTTTTGATTAATATCATCAATAAAAGTATAAACCACAGGAATCACCAATAAAGATAAGAATGTACTGGTAATTAAGCCACCAATCACAGAAATCGCCATGGGTGCTCTAAAACTCGGATCGGTACCAATTCCCAAAGCAATCGGTAACATACCTGCACCCATCGCTAAAGTGGTCATAATGATCGGACGTGCTCGTTTATGACAAGCATCCAATAGGGCATTCATACGTGAATAGGACTTCTCATTCCTTGCAATAACGGCGTAATCGACCAGTAGAATTGAGTTTTTACTGGCGATGCCCATGAGCATGATTAAACCGATCAAACTTGGCATCGAAAAGCTACTTTTGGCTAACAGTAACATGACAAACGCACCGCCTAATGCCAAAGGTAGAGCGACCAGAATCGTCACAGGTTGTAAGAAGTCTTTAAATAGTAAAACCAATACTACATAAATACACAGTACACCAGTCATCATTGCCAAGCCAAAACTGGCAAAGAGTTCATGCATCACTTCCGCATCGCCAATATTGGTTGGTTTTACAGTGGGTGGTAGATTTTTCATTGTTGGAAGTTGGTCGACTGCTGCGGTAATATCACCCAATGGCTGATTGTTTAATTCAATATTAAAATTGATATTCCGTAAACGGTTAAATCGGTCAATTTGTGAAGGACCACTTTCTATTTCAACCTGTGCAATAGTGCCAAGCATCACAGGACCTTGACTGCCTTTGACCATTAAACGTTTGATTAAGTCTTGGTCTTGGCGTGCCGAAAGCGGTAGTTTGATCACCACAGGAATCTGACGTTGTGATAGATTGAGTTTTGCTAGGTTTTGATCAAAATCGCCCGCAGTCGCAATACGTAAAGTTTCTGCAATGTCGTTTGTAGTAATGCCTAAGTCCGCTGCTTTGGCAAAGTCTGGACGAATCACCAATTCAGGGCGAATTAAAGCGGCACTTGATGTAATACTACCAATATTTGGAATGGTGCGAATTTCACGTTCAAGCTGGCGTGCAGTTGCAATTAATGTATCTGGGTCATCACCAGAAAGGGCAATTTGATATTGGCTATTGTTTCCTGCGATTCCGACTTGGATTCTTGCACCTGGTAATGGCGCTAAGCGTTCCCGCAAATCATTTTCGATGTCTTGTATACTTGCAGAACGGTCTGAACGTTCAGTGGTTTGAATGGTTAATGTCGCCTTTCTCGGTTCACTCGATGCACCGCCTGCAAATGGATCACTGCCTGCAGCTCCACCACCAATAGTGGTGTAGATACTTTTAATTTCAGGATGATCTTTGATAAGACTACGCGCATATTCTGCTGTTTTTAAAGTGTCAGCAAATTGCGAGCCTGGTGTTAATTCTAAACGAACTTGAGTTTGTCCCGTATCAGGTGGTGGGACAAAACCTGTTGGTAATAACGGAATTAACATGAGTGAACCAATAAAAAATACAATAGCACTTAAAACTGTGATCCAACGATGGTTTAAACACCAAGTGACCATACGCATATAGGCTTGCATGACTCGACCATCATTAGCACGATCTTTTGCTAGGTTTACTGCACCATTTTCTTTATTTAAAGCAAGATGTGAGTCATGGTCAAGATTTTCATCAGTAGATGTTTCAACTTTACCAACCCATGGCTTGAGAATATAAGCTGACATCATTGGTGTCAGTAAGCGTGCGACTAAAAGTGACGCAAAGATTGCTAATGCGGCTGTCCAACCGAATTGCACAAAGAATTTACCTGCAATACCACTCATAAATGCAGTCGGTAGGAATACGGCAATTAAGGTGAAAGTCGTCGCAATAACGGCTAAACCAATTTCATCGGCAGCTTCCATTGCAGCTTCATAGGGCGTTTTACCCATTCGCAAATGCCGAATAATATTTTCAATTTCGACAATTGCATCATCCACCAAAATTCCGACAACTAATGACAACGCAAGTAAGGTCACCATGTTGAGGGTAAAGCCTAAATAATACATTCCAATCAAAGCGGGTAATATCGATAACGGCAATGCGGTAGCTGCAATAAATGTGGCACGCCAATCACGTAAAAATAACCAAACGACAAGAATAGCGAGAATAGCACCTTCATAAAGTAGTGACATTGAACCGTTATAATTATTTTCTACAGGTTTAACGAAGTTGAATGCTTCGGTAATTTTAATATCAGGATGATTGGCTTTTAACTTATCTAAAGCTTCGATGACACCTTTTTGTACATCAACCTCACTGGCGCCTTTACTGCGAGTAATTTCGAAACCTATAACAGATTGACCATTGAGCAAAGCAGCAGAACGACGTTCAGCTGTACCATCATAAACCGTTGCAACTTGGTCTAAACGAATATGACGACCATCACTAAGCGCAATGTCCATTGCACCAATTTCCGCAGCAGTTTTGACTGTTGCAATGGTACGAATAGATTGTTCACTACCGCCAATTTTAGTTTGACCACCAGAAGCATCTTGTTGCACTAAGCGTAACTGTCGTGTGATGTCAGTTGCGGTTGTATTTAATGCCAAAAGCTTTTCAGGATCTAACTCGACATCTATTTGGCGAGTTACGCCTCCTACACGTGAAACTGCTCCAACGCCTTTAACCTGAAGGATTGCACGAGTAATATCGTAATCAACAAACCATGAAAGTGCTTCTTCATCCATGCGAGGCGATTGAATGGTATAAGTAAGAATAGGTGAACCAGACAGATTGATTTTACTGACAATAGGATCCCGTAAATCGGCAGGAAGATCTGAACGAACTTGGGATACTGCATTTCTGACATCATCAACAGCTTCTTGTAATGGTTTTTCCAGTTGGAATTCTGCAGTGACAGTAACAACACCATCTTGAATATTGGTGTATTGATTTCTTAACCCTTGCAGTGTCGCAATTGAATTTTCAATTTTACGTGCGACTTCTGTTTCGAGCTGGGGTGGGGCCGCACCCGGCAATGCTGCGGTTACAGTTACCATCGGCAATTCAATGTCAGGGAATTGTTGCACTTTCATCCAATGGAAACACAGTAAACCTGCAAGTCCTAACATGATGAACAGTAAAATTCCAGGGATCGGGTTGCGGATTGACCAAGCGGAGAAATTCATATTATTCCCCCTGTGTATTCACAAGTTGTTTGGTCAATGGTGTATCTGGAATTGCTGGTGCAATCTTGATCAGATCACCATCGGCTAAGAAACCCGTACCAGATGCAACAAGTTTGACATTATTATTGGGTAAATCAATCACTTCAATACGATCTTTTAGTCTTCTTCCAATGGTTACTTTTTGTTGAGTGACACGATTGTCTTTATTGACAATAAATACATAAGTGAAACCATCACGTAATAGCAACGCCGTTTGCGGAATGGTGAGTGCTGCTTTTTCGCCTAAATCAAATTCACCTTTGACAAACATTCCCATGCGTACTGCATCTGTCGTTGGTAAGTCTACATAGACCAAACCATAACGTGTCTTTGGGTCGATCACAGGCGCGATCATCCGTACAATTCCTTTAATTGTCGGTTGCGCAGGATCAGGTGAAGTGATTTGTGCAGTCATGCCTTGTTTAAGCTTATATAAGTCCGTTGACGTGACTTCGGCACGCCATTCCAAACGATCATCTCGAATTAGACGAAATAATTCTTGTCCTGTTTGTGCCAAAGAACCAACGGTCGCAGTACGTGCTGAAATTACGCCGTGATCAGGTGCAATCACTTGAGATTGTGTTAAACGCAGTTGATTACTGTCAATCTGTGCTTTCGCAGCATCTAAACGTGCTTGAGCAGTACTTTGTGACGTTTGGTATTGGGTGGCTTCTCGTGCAGAAATCGCTCCTGTATTTTTAAGTTGTTGGAAGCGTTTATTGGTTGCGCTTGCATCTGTAAGTACTGCTTGCGCTTCTGCATAATTGGCTTTGGCTGTTGCTAAATCTGCACGTATGCTTTCATTGTTAATTTCTGCTAATACTTGTCCACGACTGACTTTGTCGCCAATATTGACATTCACCTTGGTAATACGTTGTCCTGAAAGTTCACTGCCAATCACAACTTCTTGCCATGCAGCTATATTGCCATTTGCCGTAAAATATTGTTGCCAGTTTTGCTGCTCAGGTTGTGTTATTGCAATGGTTAATGCTGCTTTTGGAGAGGAGCTAGAAGTCTCTTTTTGAGTAGATATAGCTTCTTTTTTATTTGAGGAATTGAACCAAAAGAGCAGGGCAATCAAGCAAGTGACAATGATTGCAATAATAATCCATGTTTTTAAATTAAAGCGCTTTCTAGGCTGTGCATCATGGGAATTCATTATTTATTTTTTGAATTAATTGAGATTGCTTAGTATAGACTAACTTATGAATATCTGGTCAAGAGAGGATAATTACTTAAGGAAAAAATAAGGCAGAAATGCTGCTTAAAAAAATTCAAACAAGCATGTTTTAGCCATTTTTTATAGCTGGATGAGTGTTTTTTGATGTCGTGATTTAAGTATTTGAAATCTTAAATATGATCAAAATGATTGAATATTCATTGGAAAATTTATTTAAAAGTACAGCTATGAACGGATGTTATTCAAAATAAAAAATAAGTAATTAAAAATAAATAAGATTTACAATAAGTATCATAAATTACAAAATTTGACATTTACACGAATGATAAGGAGAATGATTTTCATTTAATTAAAGTGTTTTTATGCCATTCCATCAGTTATCAAAAAAAATTCCTAAGCTTACAGTTCTAGCATTCTCCATTTTCATAAGTCAGTTGGCTATTGCTGAAACAGCGACGGCGACGACAGAAAAACAAGTGGTGAAAGATGATTCATCACTTCAAGCTTTGGCTACGATTGTCGTAGTTGGTTCGTCCGACAAAGCAGGTGGTGACTTCGTAAAACAACCATTATCGGCAAGCGTTATTACAGCACAACAAATTGCAGATAGTGGCGTACATAAGTTAGATGCCGCTTTAGCGTATGAGGCCGGTGTTTTAGCACAACCTTTTGGTTCTGATAATAAATCGCAATGGTTTAAAATACGTGGTTTTGATGCCAGTCAAACATTGGATGGTACCGCTTTAGCGCCAAATGGTTTTTTTGTTTGGGAACCTGAAATTTATGGTTTAGAACGATTAGAGATTGTAAAAGGTGCAAACTCATTTAACTATGGTGCATCACAGTCTGGCGGTAATGTTAATTTAGTTTCAAAACGCCCAAAATTAGAACCTCAAGGTGAAATCAACTATTCAGTAGGTAACTTAGATAAGCGTGAAATTGGTGCAGATTATAGTGGTGTGTTGACAGATGATGCTCGTTATCGTTTAGTCGGTTTATTCCGTCAAGGAGATGGTCAGCAAAATGGTACAAACATGGATCATTATTATGTTGCACCAAGTTTTGCATGGGATCTAACAGATCGTACTCATTTCACATTATTAACCAGTTTTCTAAAAAAAGATGGGGTTCCAACTACAGGCTTTCTTCCATTGTATGGAACAGTTTTAGATACACCTTACGGTAAAATTAACCCTAAAACCAATTTAGGTGAACCCAGTCGAGACTATTCCAAGCTTGAGCAAACTTCGGTTGGCTATGAGTTTTCTCATGAATTTGAAAATGGTTTGATTGCCAGTCAAAACTTTCGCTGGGGTCGTTTAGATTTAGACCAGCTGACTACATTTGCATGGGGTTCTGATAATGACCGTTTAGCAAATCGTGGTTATTCATATAGTAACGGAACTTCTGACACATATTCAGTCGATAATCGTTTGGTTAAGAATTTTATTTTTAAAGATATTTCAAACAAAGTCATGATTGGTCTCGACTATCGCAACAATAAAACTGACGCTGTTAATAATGGTTTCGGTTTTGTTCCTCAAATTGATATGTTTAATCCTGTATATACTCCAGATTTTGCAGTAACAGCATCACCTTATAATCTTAAAAGCAAACAACTCGGTATATATCTAGCAAATCAATCTAACTTTAATGATCTTATTGATTTGAATCTTGGTATACGCAGAGATACGGCAGAATCAACAGTCGAAAATATTAAGGCTTATGATGTTGATCATACTAGTTACAATGCAGGCCTGATGTACCACGCACCTTTTGGTATTTCACCTTATGTAAATTATTCGACCTCATTTTTGCCTTCTACAGGTAAAGATGGAAATAATAATTTTTATAAACCTTATGAGGGTAAGCAATACGAAGTTGGTGTAAAATATTTGCCTGAATGGATTAAAGGTGAAATTACACTCGCATATTTTGATTTGAATGAAAAAAATGCTTTAGTCACAGATGCTTCGAATGTGCAATCACAGGCAGGAAAAAGAACCAATAAAGGTGTAGAATTTCAGGCAGATTTAAAACTGTCCGATAATTTATCAACCCTACTTGCCTATACGCACAATGATTCTAAGCAAGATCTGAATGGTGGAAAAAACATTCGTACACCAATGATTCCAAATGATCAGATTGCTGCTAAGTTTAGTTATTTATTGACAAATTCTTCATTACTCAATGGACTCCGATTTGGGGCAGGGGTCCGTTATGTCGGAAGCACCAATGACGAACAATATTATCCGGGATATAAAGTCGGTTCTTATACACTTGTAGATGCAATGTTAAGTTATCCATTAAATAAACAATTAGATGTTCAATTGAATGCAATTAATTTAACGGATAAAAAATATGTCAGTGCTTGTTCATTCTATTGCTATTATGGCGCAGGACGATCAGTAGATATGCGTGTAAATTATAAGTGGTAATTTATTGATTTAATATAAAAATGGGCTTTATGAAGCCCATTTTTATTGAATTTATAAGATCGATTTTAAACGTTGAATTGCCTGTTCACATTGTACAATATCTGCAACCAATGCCATACGCACATGACCTTCACCCGGATTACCTTGTTCGGTGTCACGAGATAAATAACGCCCTGGAAGCACTTTAATATGTGCTTTTTCCATGAGCATTTTTGCAAATTTTTCATCATTATCGACTTTAAGCCAGTAGTAAAAACCTGCATCGGGTTTTCGCAACGGTAATAAATGACCTAATTCATTTTGAAATAAATCAAATTTTGCACGATAAAGTTTACGATTTTCTTCAACATGCACTTCATCATTCCAAGCCACAATAGAGGCTAACTGATGCTGAACAGGCATTGCTGCGCCGTGATACGTACGGAATTTTAAATACGGTTTAAGTAACGAAGCATCGCCTGCAACAAAACCTGAGCGCATGCCTGGTAAATTTGAACGCTTAGAAAGCGAATGGAATACGATGCAATTTTTATAATCGTCACGACCAATTTCAGCACACACTTCGAGTAATCCGGTCGGTGCTTGGTCAAACCATAATTCTGAATAGCATTCATCAGATGCAATGACGAAATTATATTGGTCAGAAAGCGCAATCAGTTTTTTAAATTGTTCATTGGATAATACCGCACCCGTTGGATTACCCGGCGTACATACAAAAAGTAACGCAGTTTTTTCCCAGACTTCAACAGGAACTGCATCAAAATCACCTAGATAATGATTTTCTTCGGTGCAATTAATGAAATACGGTTTTGCACCGGCTAGAAGTGTTGCACCTTCATAGATTTGATAAAACGGATTCGGCATCACCACATAAGGCGCATCGTCACGGTTAATCAACGCTTGAACAAAAGAAAAAATTCCTTCACGCGTACCTGTTACAGGAATGACGTGGTCTTCAGCACTGATCGAATTTAATTTGAAGCGATTGTTTAACCAATTGGCAATACTTTGGCGCAACTCAGGCAAACCTTTACTGTTTGGATAAGTCGAAAGATGCTGAAAATTATCAATAATCGCTTGTTTCACAAACTCAGGTGCAGGATGCTTTGGCTCACCAATGGATAATGGAATGAGAGGTAAATCTGCTGGCTGCACATCCTTAAAAAGTTGCGTTAGCTTTTCAAATGGGTAAGGATGTAATAAAGACAAACTAGAGTTCATGAAACAATTACCATGATATTTAAATAAAAAATATGAGAATGTTTAATTTTGGTTAGAAACCAAATTAGAGGCTTCATCTAAAGCCGCTTTGAGTTGTGCGACGAAAACTTCTGATTCTTCATCACTCAATGGTTGCCCATCTTTTTTGGTGACAAAGAAAATATCTTCAGCTTTTTCACCCAATGTGGCAATTCTAGCAGAGTGAATGTCTAAACCCTGCATCATAAATAAACCGCCGACACGTGCTAATAAACCAGGTTGGTCAAGTGTTGAAATTTCGACCATATTTTGCTGTAAAGCCTCATTCAAGGTGATATCGACAGTATTTTCAATATCAAAATGACGCAATTGACGAGGAATACGACGTTGCATTAAGCCCGGATATTTATCAGATTCACTCAACGCTTTAACCAGTGCCTCTTTGACGGTTGCTTCACGATCTGGATCGGTCAATAAAGTACCAAAACGGTCTAAGACAACATACGTATCTAAACTGAAAGCTTTAGTTGCTGTAATAATTCGAGCATCTTGAACATCAAGATTCATACGATCTAAAATTGCCACCGTGGTTGCAAACAAGTTTGGCTGATCTTGTGTATAAATAAAGATCTGCACTGCATCTTGCGCTGCCTTTCGGTGCGCTCGCATGAGCACTAATGGTGCGGGATTGTCGCCATGCTGCAAAATGGCGCGGGTATGCCATGCAATTTCATCGGCAGATTCTTTTAAGAAATATTCATCGCCCAATTCTTGCCAAACTTTTTCAACTCGATCTAATGGAAATTCATCCACCAAGACTTCACTGGCTGCAAATTTGGTGTCTTCAATTAACATTTGATAATCAACAGGACGTCCAAAACCAGAACGAATCGTATCACGTGCATGCGTATATAATTGGCGCATAAGCGATGCACGCCAAGTGTTCCAAAGCTTAGGGTTGGTTGCATTGATATCTGCTACAGTCAATGTATAGAGATAATCTAAATGCTCCATGTCACCTAATTTTTCGGCAAATTCACGCACAACATCAGGGTCAGAAATATCTTTTTTCTGCGCTGTAATCGACATCAATAAATGATTCTGAATCATCCATGCGACAAGGTTACATTCACGTTCAGTAAAACCGTGTGAACGACAAAATGCTATCGCATCCTCTGCTCCCAATTCACTGTGGTCGCCACCACGACCTTTGGCAATGTCATGAAATAATGCTGCAAGGAACACGATATCACGACGAACAAGACGTTGGAATACAGAACTGACTACAGGATAATCTTTAGCAAATTCAGGTTCTTTAAAGCGATTTAAATTGCGAATGAGCAATAATGTATGTGCATCAACGGTGTAAATATGGAACAAGTCATATTGCATGAGTCCCATGATTTGTCCGAAAGCAGGGATGTAATTGCCCAAAACGCCATAACGCTTCATCGCCACCATCGTTTCATACAAACGATGTGGTGAACGAATAATTGCCATAAATAATGCTTGATGGTTTGGATTATTACGGTAATTTTGATCGATTCGTTTTGCAGCTAAAGTTAAAAGACGTAGGGTGCGTGCGCGAATCCCTTCAATCTCTGGACGATTTGCCAATAAATAGAAAATTTCTAAAATTGCACTCGGATTTTCAGAAAAAATCTTATGGTGTTGTACGGCAAGTTTGCCATCCACTAATTTAAAGTGTTCATTAATGTTTTCAATCTGACGTTCATATTCAGGCAAACGTGGCGTGATCACTGATTCATTAAAATACGATAGGAGCATCTCATTCAATGTACTGACTTGTTGCGCCGTACGATAATAACGCTTCATAAACTGTTCAATTGGAAAATTGATATGTTTATTTTCTTCTTTTACATAACCAAATTTTGTAGCAATATCACGTTGATAATCAAATAATAAACGGTTTTCATCGCGTTTGGTTAAACGGTGTAAATGATGGCGAATTTCCCAAAGAAAATTTTCTGCTTCCTCTAAAACGCCCAATTCAAATTCAGAAATAAAACCTAAATGTACAAGATCATAGATACGATTGACACGGAAGTGACGTTTTGCAATCCAACCAATTTGGTTAATATCTCGAATACCGCCAGGGGCATTTTTAATATCAGGTTCTAAGTTACTTTCAGTATGATTATGTTGTGCATAACGACGAGCTTGTTCATCCATTTTTGCATCGAAAAATGTTTTATCTGTCCATGTTTGTGACACGACACGACGTGGCCACTTCGCAAGGTGCGGATTTCCTGTCATTAAACGCGCTTCTATGAGCGCTGTTGCAACAGTTAAATCATTGGTGGCCTGTTCAAAACAACAGCGAATAGTGCGAACACTAATCCCAGGTTTAAAATTTCCCACATCCCATAAAGATGAAATAAAATCCGTTACGCCTTTTTCTTGGGCTTCAGTCAAATCATGTTCAGAAAGAATCATGATATCGACATCTGAATACGGTAGCATTTCACGTCGACCATAGCCGCCAACAGCAAATAAGCCTAAATTTTCAGTTGCAAGCCCCGCATGATTCCATAAGAAAATCAGTGCTTCATCGACAAGATTTGAGCGAGTTCGAACAATCTCACGGATAGATGATCCATGATCAAATGCCTCATTTAGCTGCTGCTCGACAACGGTACGCCATTGGTTAATACCTTGAATGTCGTGATTATCGCTTACATATTCCAACAGAGGAGAGGTGTTGATCATGAATGTTTGTCCGCAAATTTATGGGTTAATTATTTAAATTAACTGTAACTTTTGATGCTGTGTCAAAGGCAAGTTCACGTGCTTTTTCTGTGCTTTCAGCACGTGCTATTGCTACGCCCATACGTCGACGTTCAAAACCTTCAGGTTTTCCAAATAGACGTAAATCCGTAGCAGGGTTTTGTAAAGCAAGATTTAAGCCAGAATAAGAAAGATTACTGGCATCTACACCTGCATAAACCACGGCACTCGCTGCAATACTATGCCGCTGGGTATTTACAGGTAAACCTAAAATAGCACGTGCATGTAATTCAAATTCACTTTGGAATTGTGAAGCAAGCGTGACCAAACCTGTATCGTGTGGGCGTGGTGACACCTCACTAAACCATACTTTGTCACCTTTGACAAACAGTTCTACACCGAAAATACCGCAACCACCTAAGGCAACAGTGACCTTATGTGCAATGCGTTTAGATTCTGTTAACGCAGCTTCTGTCATCTGTTGAGGCTGCCAACTTTCTACATAATCCCCAGAATCTTGACGATGCCCAATAGGATCGCAATATGAAGTTTCAATTGCACCTGTTTCAGGGTTTTTTGAGCGCACTGTTAATAAAGTAATTTCAAAATCGAAATCAATTTGGGATTCAACAATTACAGTGCCTTGATTAACACGACCGCCTGTTTGTGCATATTCCCAAGCGGCGTCAACCTCTGCATATTCTTTAACACGTGATTGTCCTTTACCAGAAGAAGACATCACAGGCTTAACAAAGTTTGGATAACCAATATCGTCACAAGCAGCGCGGAAACTTTCTAATGAATTTGCAAAACGGTACGCAGATGTTGGTAAACCCAGTTCTTCCGCAGCAAGACGGCGAATACCTTCACGGTTCATGGTCAGGTTAACGGCTCTTGCAGATGGAATGACGGTTGCAATATTTTGTTGTTCAATTTCGACAAGAACTTGTGTTGCAATGGCTTCAATTTCAGGAACGATTAAATTAGGTTTTATTTTTTCAATTAAAGTTTTTAATTCGGTCGCATCTGCCATATTTAAAGTATAAGAAAAATGGGCAACTTGCATAGCAGGTGCATTTTCATAGCGATCTGCTGCATGAACTTCTACACCAAGTCGTTGTAATGAAATCACCACTTCTTTACCTAGTTCTCCTGAACCTAACAGTAAAACTTTAAATGCTGAAGATTGAAGTGGGGTGCCAATTGTAACGCTCATGCTATTCATCCATGCCGAGTTTAATGGACTTTAAGCATAGCAGAACTCAGACGTGTGTTAAGGGCTGATTGACATAAAATAATGATATTGTCTAACAGATTTTTTTATAAATTTTTTAGCTTATAGGTGGTTTGCCACTACAAATGAAGTGGCTTTGAATTTGCGCAAGAAAACTGATCAAGAATTTTTAATTAATTCTTTTTACGAACTAACAGAATCAACGCAATTAGGCAGATCAGTAATTCTACAAAAAACGACCAATGCAGAATAAAGTTTAACCACCACGGCTGATAACGTGAGCTGACTTCAAAAAACACATAGGGTTGATCAATAAACGGTGCAAAAAGCCAAACATCACCTACAAAAGTATCCAAGCCGATATGTAGCAGGGCAGCACCCGAAAAAAGACTAATCATCAGGGCAGGTTTAGCCGTATATTTTGAATGGATGAAATAACATAAAGCGATTAGAAAAATTGGAATCCAAAATGAAAACCAATGTAAAAAATATTTATGGTGATGTACCGACCTATGATCGAATAAATAGAAATAGAATAGATCAATATCAGGAAAAACTGCACCAAGCATAATCAGCGTAAAAAAAGCTTTGTTGGTGATTTTTGTCTGTTTAAATTTCTTGAGTAAAAGTTTAGCCAAGATATAGCCAGAAGGTAAGTGTGCGATAAACATATCGAGTTGCGTATTTTAAATATTATATTGGAAAGAAATCATACACAACTAATTAATTCACATGGTTTTTTATTGTAAATTGATTAAATGAAAGCATTTTAAATCCTAGATACTTTAAATTTAAACGCTGATCTGCTGATGCATTAAAAAATGCTTCAATCAACAAAACTACAGATAGGTATAGACCAAGCCATAGGCCAATGCTGCTGTGAGTGTCGCCAAAACAATTCTTTTAAATTTAAAATACAATCCTGTGAGTACAATAAAGCCCACCAACATCGCAAAACTTTTATTTGGGGTTTCGATCAATGGCGGGAGTGTGGCAACAATTAACATTGAACTGATTGCAGAAATTCCAATGCTGCCTAAAGCAATTTTGAGCCAAGTCGCTCCACGGTTTTGACCACTTTTTTGATTTTTCTGAATAAAATAAAAAGGTCCGAAGCGTGATACAAAATTAGCAATACCAACAAGAATACCGACCAATATAATTTCTAGGTTCATATTATATACTCACATCATCTTGTTGCTTTAGAATGTAATATTTAAATAATCCTGCTAAAATTCCAGATGTAATACCAATAAAAATAGCTGCGGACATGCTGATAAAATAGCATGATAAAACAGAGACAATTAAAGACACAGCCACCACTAATGTATGTTTTTTCTCAAATGCTGCCAGTAAAAAACTAAGAAAAAGAGCAGGGAGTAAGAAGTCTAAAGCGGCTTGTAAAAATTGCGGCAAGTCGCTGACTTGATCTGCAAATAATCCACCCAAAAAAGATCCTAACGCCCAAGACAGCCAACTACACAGGCTTAGACCCAACATCCAAGACTCTGACCATTCCTGACGACGTTGGGAAAGTTTAATCATGCCCGCTGCAAAAACTTCGTCAGTTAAACCCCAAGACCAAATGGCTGTTTTTTTTAGATTTAAACGATCTTGGATTAAATTTTGTAAAGCAGGGCCATATAAAACATGACGTATATCCAGTGCGATAACAGTCAGCGCAGTCATCCAAATAGAAGTACCACTCCCGAGTAAGGCTACAACTAAAAATTGACTTGCCCCCGCATACATGGAGCACGATAAAAATAAAGCCTCCCAAGCGCTAAAACCGAACTGGGTAGCTGAAACGCCAAAAGCAAACGAGACAGGAAGATACGTAAAAATAATGGCTTGACTATCTTTAGCGCCTTGCCAAAAGCCAGCAGTTTGGACTGGATGATTTTTGTGCGCAGACACGATACACCTTGCAAGAATGGAGTAAACAATAAATTGAAGTTGTGTATTGTACTCGAATTCACTAGCATGGTAGCGAAATGTTTGTTTAGGTCTGTTGAATGCTTACTTTTAAACCTCGATCGGTTTTGATCTTTTCCGTACTTGCAAGTGTGTGCGTATTGCAAGCTTGTGGTAATTCATCCTCTGAATCGAAAGAAAAAGTTGAAATTCAAGCAGCACCTAAATTAACCAATGATGCAACAACTTATGCACATGCTGCATGGGATTTAATGAACGAAGTTGAATCCTTTGTCTATAATAAACAGCGTAATTTACTTGAAGATAAAGTGCGTAAACCGATTCGTAAACTTAGCACAGATTGGCGTATTAATGTCAAAATGACAGATTCTGTGACTGAAGGAAAATATGCACTTTGCCGCAAAGCATTAACCTCATTAGATGTTTGGGCAAGGGCAACACTGGACCAAGATCCCCAACTATTACAAAAGCAATTGGATTATCAGCGTGATAAAGCACAGTGCAAAGATGCAATTGATAACCCAAATTTAGGCAATACCAAATCCTATAGTAATCTTTTTTAAAATTTTCTATTAAAAAAATGGCGAGTATTGAACTCGCCATTTTTTTAATCACCTATATTTAATATTAAGGTTTTAAAGGGTTGGTCGATGTAGTTTTAACAGCTTTATCTTTTACAGCCTGCGTTTTTGTTGCAACATCTGCTTTTGTTTTGGTCGTCATATCCATTTTTGCTTTTGCTGCGGTGTCAACTTTAGCTTTAGCTGTGGTATCGGCTTTAGATTTTGCTAAAGTTGCATCCGTTTTTGCTTTATCTGCAACTGCCTGAGTTGAAGCTTGAGCTTTTGTCGTACTAACCTTGGTTTTAGCTGCATCAGCTTTGGCTTTTTGTGCAGCTTGAGCGGCAGGATTGACTGCTACACATGAACCCCCTTTGTGATTTGGTCCAGTTCCACCCACCAATGTCGTGCCTTTAGGGCATGCAATCGCAGAAGCGCTGATCACTGTGAGAAGTCCAGCAGTAAGTAACGTTGTAATTTTTTTCATATTTTTCGTCTTTTATGAGATGGCAGTAGTACCTAAATTGCAATATAAATCTATTTTATGCAAAGTAGAATATACATTTTGTATGTTTTATTTATAAAAATGATTCTATATTCCAGTCATTTAAGCTTATTTTAAGATTAGAAAAATAATGCCTTACTCATTAAGTAAAAAACTATAAAAATGTGATGGGATGTTTTACAACAGAATTACTTTGTAGAATGAGCCATTTGGTGAAGCTGATCTGCATCAATGATTTCAATTTTCCGAAAAGCAACTTTTAATATGCCCATCTGTTCAAGTTGGTGTAATTCTTGGTTAATGGTTTGTCTTGAACACATTAACATTTGCGCCAATTGTTCTTGGGATAATTGTATGGTGTTATTTTCTACTTTTAAATGATTGCCATAACGATTCAAAATAAATAGCAGTCGCTGAGCAAGTCGTTGGCTAATATTCAAAGTGTGAATCGAAATAAGCTCGATAAATGCTAATCGTAATTTTTGACTGGTCAATTGAGCAATATGAAACCAAAATTGTGGGTGAGTGTGTAATAAGTCTTCAATAGACGTATTTGAAATTTTTAAAAGCGTACTTTTTTCAGTTGCAATGGCGTGATGGGAGCGTGGTTGTTGATCCACCAATGAAATTTCACCAAACCACATGATTGGTTCTGCAATTGCAGCAATAGACTCATTTCCTTCAATATCTATATAACCTAAGCGGATTTTGCCTTGAACCACGGCATAAATTCCATCAAAAGTATCACCACTCCGAAATACGGCTTGGTCACGTTCTACATGCAAGTGCGTTGTATGACGTAGGATAAAGGCTTTAAATAAATCGGGGAGTTGGGAGTACCACACATTATTTTTTAAGATAGAAAGTTCATTTTCTTTCAGCACATCTATTCCTTTTGATGAAACTTAAAAATTAATTGAGTTATTCATGATTTACTTTCAATTGTCACTTAGCCGACAATTGAGCAATCACTTTTTTTATATAGTGAATAAAAGTATTTTACAAGGATGAATGATATGACAAAACTTGAACAACTTCTCAGTCAATACGCTGCTTATCATCTAGATCACAAAAATGTAGTGACTCATTTCATTGGTATTCCAATGATTGTTTTTTCAATCATTTGTTTAACTGCACGTGCAGGTGTACAGGTTTCGGGTTTTGAACTGACTTTAGCATTACTCTTGATTGTTGCAAGTGTGATTTATTATTTGAGCTTAGATCGTATTTTTGGTTTGATGATGCTCGTTATTTTTGCAATTGCTTATCCATTTGCTTATAAAATTGCACAATGGGATATGACTGCATGGCTTGCAACCAGTATTGGGGTTTTTGTCGTTGGTTGGGTATTTCAATTCATTGGACATTTTTATGAAAAGAAAAAACCTGCTTTTGTCGATGATCTGGTTGGTTTGGCAATAGGCCCATTGTTTGTACTGGCAGAATTTGTATTTTTGCTTGGTTTTCGTAAAGACCTACAAGCCAAGATGTTGGAGATAGCAAGAAAGCAACGTGCAGAAATGGATGTGAAAGCAGCGCATGTTTAATGCAGATATTTTGCTAAAAAATGATGGATATATTAAAAATGCCCTGAAAAATCAAGGCATTTTTGAATAAGAATTTAATGGTTTAAATATTAAATTACTTAAACATTAAAACGGAAATGTAGTACATCGCCATCTTGAACGATATAAGTTTTGCCTTCTAGACGCCATTTACCTGCTTCTTTCGCACCGTTTTCACCGTTGAACTGAACGAAGTCTTCATATGCAATACATTCTGCACGGATAAAGCCTTTTTCAAAGTCGGTATGAATAACACCAGCAGCTTGTGGAGCAGTTGCGCCAACTTTTACAGTCCAAGCACGAACTTCTTGTACGCCTGCGGTAAAGTAAGTTTGAAGACCTAGAAGTGAATAACCTGCACGAATAACCACATTTAGGCCTGGTTCTGTCATGCCCATTGCTTCTAAGAATTCAGCACGGTCTTCATCTTCAAGCAAAGAAATTTCAGCTTCAATTTGGTTGCAAAGTGGTACAACAATTGCGTTTTCTTCAGCAGCTAACTTTTTTACAGCTTCAAGATGTGGGTTGTTCTCAAAACCATCTTCAGCAACGTTTGCAATATACATCGTTGGTTTTAAAGTCATTAAACCAAAACCACGAATAAGTTTGCGTTCGTCATCATCTAGCTCAGCAGCGCGAGCAGGTTTACCTTCATCCAATAACGGTTGGATTTTTTCTAGAACTGCTTTGGTCGCAACAGCTTCTTTATCGCCACTTTTTGCAGATTTTGTTAAACGAAGTAGTGCTTTAGCTACAGTGTCTAAATCAGCTAAAGCCAATTCTGTGTTAATGGTTGCAATATCATCTAACGGGTCAATTTTACCATTAACGTGAATTACATTTTCATCCTCAAAACAACGTACTACGTGTGCAATAGCGTCAGTTTCACGGATGTTGGCAAGGAATTGGTTACCCAAACCTTCACCTTTAGACGCGCCTGCAACTAAGCCTGCAATATCCACAAATTCCATCGTTGTTGGAATTACGCGTTGCGGTTTTACAATAGCAGTTAATTTGTCTAAACGTGGATCTGGCACAGGTACGATACCTGTGTTTGGTTCGATAGTACAAAATGGGAAGTTTTCCGCAGCAATAGCAGCTTTTGTCAATGCATTGAAAAGTGTAGATTTACCAACGTTCGGCAAGCCGACAATACCGCAATTAAAACCCATGAATGAACTCACAACGTGTTATTTAAAAATTGCCGCTGATTTTACATGAAAGCCATGGCAAAGTCAGGTTTGCGATCTATTAAGTTTTAAAATCAGATTTTAGTGTATGTGATAAGTACTAACGATTTGTCTTTGATTGGTACTTTTATTAAATAAAATAAGTATTCTAGAGCTGACTATAGATATATTCATATTTTAGATTCAAATATTTTTTCAGAAAACGTATGAGAGTCCTTTCTCCCTTTGAGAGAAGGTTCGGATGAAGGGACTTTTAATAGAAAACCTCTCCCGAACCCTCTCCTAGTAGGAGAGGGAACACTCAAGACAGATCAGAATCAAGTTCGAAATTACTTTCGCAAAAGGTCTATTTAGCTCAGTCAGTAGCTTTGCTAAGATTATTCAGAATGATTAAGTATGATTTTTATTACTGCACTAAATTAAGCAAATTACAGTACCTCTATCCAATGACGATACCCATGTCACCATACAGATAGAGGATTTTATATAATTAAATATGGCAAACCGAAATCTATTTCAATTATATTGATGTTAGATATGTTGATTGAAAAACTTAAATTTTCCTCTTATCCAATTGACTTGCCAAACTGTCACCAAATGCTTGAATGATCATCACCAAAGCGACTAAAACAATAATGACAGCAAACATCATTTGCATATCAAAACGTTGATAACCATAACGGTAGGCAATATCACCCAAACCACCCGCACCAATTGCACCTGCAATTGCAGAGGAGTTAATCATGGTGACAATTGTGACTGTAAAACCTGCCACAATGCCGGGTAACGCTTCAGGTAAAAGTACATGCCAAACGATTTGCTTACGGTTACAGCCCATCGCTTGTGCAGCTTCAATTAGACCTTGATCAACTTCACGCAAGCTAACTTCTGCAATACGGGCAAAGAAAGGTGTCGCGGCTAACGTTAATGGAACAACAGCTGCCCAGACTCCGTAACTGGTTCCGACAATCCAACGAGTTAAAGGAATCAGTGCCACCATTAAAATCAAAAAGGGAACAGATCGGGTAATGTTGATCACAGTGCCTAATGCATGATTAATCTTTTTAGATGGATAAATCCCTTGTTCAGATGTATTGACCAAAATTACCGCCAAAGGTAAGCCTATCAAAAAGGCAACAATGGCAGATACGCCAACCATCAGTAAGGTATCTATGGTTCCTGTCAGCAATAAATCAATGAGTTGGTCTTGCATAGCCAAGTACCTCTATTTGCGCAATTTGATGTTTTAACCTTTCTTGTAAATTATGCAGGTCTAAATGGGTTTGTTCAGTACCGACAATCAGCGTTCCAATCAAATGGTTTTGGATATTGTCGATATGACTTTGATATAAATGTACCGATTTATCAAAAACCTGAAAAAGTTCAACTAAATCAGGTGAGTTTTTCGGATCGGTTTCATAACGTAGTTTTAAAATGCTATGGGTTGAATCTTGTTGCAACGCTGTATGCACTGGAAAGGGCAAATCGAGTTGTTCTAGGTTTAACAATTCTTGTGTGATTTTCTGCTGAGGCTGTGAAAACACGGACCAGACTTGTCCTGACTCAACGATTTCACCATGTTCAATCACCACCACTTGATCGCAAATTTCACGAATCACTTGCATTTCATGAGTAATTAAAACAATGGTAATTCCCAATTCTCGATTGATTTTTTTCAGCAAGGATAAAACTACTGAAGTACTTTCAGGATCAAGTGCAGACGTTGCTTCATCACACAATAAAATTTCAGGATGATGCACTAGTGCACGAGCAATGCCAACACGTTGCTTTTGACCACCAGACAGTTGTGAAGGATAGTTATGTGCTTTATTTCCCAATCCGACTAGGTCTAAAACATCGTTGACACGTGTTTCAATTTCAGCTTTATCGACATGGGCAATTTTTAAAGGCAATGCCACATTATCCCAAACTGTTTTGGCAGACATTAAATTAAAATGCTGAAAAATCATCCCGATTCTTTGACGTGTTTGAATCAACTCAGCATGACTGAGTTCAGCCAAATTCTGTTGATGAATATGAATACTACCTTCAGAAATACCTTCTAAACCATTTAAGGTTCGAATTAAGGAAGATTTACCTGCACCACTTTTACCGATGATGCCGAAAATCTTGCCTTGAGGAATATCTAAGTTGATATTTTTTAACGCATGGATCTGTTGATCTTGCCCATCATAGTATTTATTCAGATCACGAATTTTGATATGAGGGACTGAAAAATCAACATGCGAACCGAAACTCACCATTTCTATTCTCCTTATTTCCAGCCTGCAAACCACATATCTTTGCCGAAATCTTTATCTAAAATATCTCGAACTTGCTGTGAGTTTTGGAAAGCTTGAATAAATTTCTCTAACTTTTGATTTTTGTCTTGATAATCGGTACGTGTCACAAAAAGAATGGCGTACTTTTTATCAACGGGATCTAAAAACAGGGCACTATGCGGATCGGCTTTTTTTGCCATATTTAAGTAATGTGGAAAACCAAAAATCAGATCTGCATCATCATAGGCTAAAGCAGTTTGTGGACCTTCAACTTCTAAAAACTTCAACTGTTTAGGGTTTGAAACAATATCCTGAAGTGTGGAAAGTTCATTGTTGATGTCTTTGATTTGAATTAACCCAGCACGATGTAGCAGGATCAAAGCACGTGCAGAATTAACTGGGTCACTAGGGATGACAACACGAGCATTTTGAGGTAAGGCTGCTAGGGATTTATATTGTTTTGAATATAAACCGACATGGCTGCCGCTACCTGTACCAAAAGCATGCAAATCGTAATTAGTTTGCTTAATGGCATTCTTTAAAAATACACTTTGTTGGAAAAAGTTAGCGTCAATGTCACGGTTTTGTACCGCAACATTGGGTGCTTGCCAATCTGAAAATTCGACCAGTTTGACATGGATACCATCTTTCTCTACCTCTTTGGCAACCGTTTGTAGTAATTCGGCATAAGGTGGGCTAATGCCAATCGTGAGTACATTATCCTTTTGTTGATTTTGTACATAACGATAGGCAAAGAGTGCTAATAATACGATGACAACAGCAAGACCAATCAGCAGGTTCTTGTTTTTGAGTTTGGAAGCTTGGGACATGAGTTATTCCTTATTTCCAACCTGGGAACCATAAATTTTCACCAATATCATCATTTAAAGCCTGTTTGACCTTGTCCGAAGTTTGGTAAATTTTTACAAATTCTTTTAACTGTTTGGCTTTTTCTGGATGCTTTTGCTCATAGTCATCTTTTACAACAAACAAGATGGCATAACGTGTATTGGTATTATCATCGAGTAATAATGCTTTGTTTGGATCAATGGTTTTAGCAAGTCGTAAATAAAGTGGGTAGCTAAATACTAAATCAGCATCATCTACAGCACGCGCAGTTTGAGGTCCTTCAACTTCAATAAATTTAAAGTTTTTAGGATTTGAGGTAATGTCTTGTAAGTTTGATAAATGGTTATTCGGATCTTTCAAGGTGATAAGTTTTGCCTGTTGTAAAAGCAACAGTGCGCGACCTTGGTTGACTGGGTCATTTGGAATCACCACACGTGCATTTTCAGGTACAGCCGCTAAAGAATCATATTTTTTAGAATATAAACCGACATGTGTTGCAACACCTGTGGCAATCGGTTTCAGTTTAAAATCAGTTTCTTTTAACGCATTGGTTAAAAATGGTTGGTGTTGGAAATAGTTTGCATCAATATCACCATGATTTAGTGTGATATTCGGTGTGTTCCAATCTGAAAATTCCACCAGTTTAATATGAATTCCTTGTTTCTTGGCTTCCTCTGCTGCAACTTGTAAAGGCTTGGCAAAGGGTGGGCTAATACCAATGGTGATTTCTTCTGTACCCGCTTTTTTATGTTGGTTCCAATAAAAAAGTCCTGCAATAACTGCAATAATGATCACGGCAAGCAAAATAAATTTATTCTTGGAGCCTGATTTTTTGGATGGATTACCATTTGCAGGTGAGTTTATTTGAGTCATGTGACACCCCTTAAAGTGAAATTATTCAATTCATCATGTTTGCTGATTAGGTTATTTAGGCAGTTTGCTTTTGCCGATCTGCCGTTTCGATGCTGTTGTTATGATTTGAGTTTTGACATCGAAAATCAGCAGCAGGGTGTTGTTGGGTTAAATGATCACCCTGTTTAAAGATTTTGTTGCGTAAAGAACCATTTTCATATTTGGTTTTAAATCTGCCACGTTGTTGCAGTTCAGGAATCACAAAACGAATAAAGTCATGATGTGATTCAGGCGCAACAGTACGAGTTAGGTTAAAGCCATCAATACCTGTTTCATCAATCAACTGAATTAATTTTTCAGCAATTGTTTCACCGCTTCCAACGATCAGAGGATAACGACCACCGAGTTGATGCTGTGCTTTAAGATCGTTAGGCGTGATCTGGTTTTCCTTAAATTTATTATTGACTGAAGCAATACTATTGGTTTGTTGATATGGGATGGCCTCATCATCAGCATATTTGGATAGGTCTATACCGACTGAACTTGAGAAATGTGCTAAACCTGCTTCTGGACTTGCATAGCGGGCATATTCAGCTAATTTCTCTTGAGCTAATTCATCTGTTTCTGCTGTAACCACTGTGATTCCCACAAAGATTTTAATATCTTCTGGATTACGACCTTGCTGTACAGCCAATTCTCGAATCTTATCCACTTGTTGTTTGATTTTTGCAGGTTGATCACCTCCAATAAAGACACATTCTGCATGACGTGTGGAGAATGCTAAACCGCGTGGTGAAGCGCCTGCTTGAAAGAGCACAGGGGTACGCTGTGGTGAAGGTGAGACTTGGAAAACACCTTGGCTTTGATAAAAGCGCCCTTGATGGTTAATTTGATGAACTTTTTTAGGATCAGTAAAAATACGCTTTTGCTTATCTTTTTGTACTGCATCATTTTCCCAAGAACCTTCCCAAAACTTATAGCAAAGCTCTAAAAATTCTTCAGCTTGTTCATAACGTAAGTCATGATCTTTTAAACCTTTTTGCCCAATTAAGCGTTCAGCACTGTCCAAATACCCCGTCACAATATTCCAGCCAATCCGACCTTGTGTCAGATGATCTAAACTCGCGAAGCGCCGTGCGAATTGGTACGGTGTGTCATAACTTAAGTTTACGGTCACGCCAAAACCTAGATTTTTGGTTACCGCTGCCATTGCGGAAATCAGGGTAGATGGGTCATGACTCGGCAGTTGGATGGACTCTTTTAAGGTTAAATCTATACCATTCTGGTAGACATCATAAACACCGGTAATGTCTGCGATAAACAACCCATCAAATAAACCTTGCTCCAAAGTCTTAGCGAGATCAGTCCAGTAATTGAGCTCATTAAAACGATGAGATTCATCACGCGGATGGGTCCATAAACCGTGATTGATATGGCCGACACTGTTCATGTCAAAAGCATTGAGTAAGATTTGTTTTTTAGGTGCTGTATGTTGAGATGTATTTGTCATTACAATGTCCCTCTGCGTGGTGGAAGGATGTTGTTTAATACATAGTTTCCAATAAAATAATATTTCCAGCGTGATGCATCATGCAGTGTATGTACCCGTACATTGCGCCAATGTCGATCTAAGCCATCGGCACGTTGACTACCGCGACTTCCCGCAAGCTCAATCAATTTTGAAGACGCTTTTAATGCTGTTTCTGTGCTGTGTGCGCGGACTTTAGCTACATCTAGTGAGGCTTTGGCAATATTTTCAACTGTAGGTAGTGGTTTTGCCGCATCAATAGATTGAGCAGCTTGTTTTAATAAAACCTCAGTTGCTCTTACATCAGCAGCAACACGGCCTAATTCATAAATGGTCAGTGGATCTTGGTCTGCACGTTCTACATTGGCATCAATCCATGCGCGTGCTTTTTTAACCCGTTCTATTGTTTCTTCAAATGCTGCACGCGCAATGCCTGTTTCAATCGCAGCGTGCATAATTTGTGCAAATGGGCCAACGAGGGTGGGTTCAGAAAATGCAGTGTCAAAACGGATGACATATTCAGATTCAACAAAAACTTGATTGAATTTAACGGTGCCACTGCCTGTGGTTTTTTGTCCAAAGCCTGACCAATCATTGATACGTTGTAAGCCATGTGCATCGGCAGAAATAAAAGCTAAATATTCACGTTCTTCAGCATCACGGACTAATGTTGGAATGCGATGGGCAAATAGACTGCCCGTGCAATAGAACTTTTCCCCATTGACCACATAACCATTTCTATTTTGATCTTGGGTTTGACTAATTTGGGTATGCTTTTGTGCAGCAGTCTTGGTCTTAAATTCAGCGAGGGCATTGCCAAAACGAGCGCCTTGAAGTACTTCGCTATAGAGTTTTTCCTTTTGCTGCTCTGTACCCGTATTACGTAATACTTCCAGTGCATAAAAATGGTTTTGTGGGATTTGACCAATAGAGCCATCTACGCCACTGAATAATGCAATTATTTTAGCAACAGTATGACTAGATACCTCTGCACCACCATATTGCCGCGGTACTGTGATCGCCCATAATCCTGATTGACTAAAAACTTCAACCTCTTCAAAAGGTAAAATTCTTTCAGCATCACGGAGTACTGCATTTTGTTTAAATTGCTGACTTAATTGTTGCGCGATTTCTAAAGCCTCTTGATCATTTTTAATAATATGTGCTTGCGTAAAGGGATGATTGTGTACATCCAATGTTTTATTGATATCTTGATAAGTTGTCATATATATTTCCCTGATGAGTAACAAAGTCGTTTAACTTTAAATCCACGCATGGCGCTGATTTTGCGTACCATTTAAGTAATAATTTCCAATGGCATGAAGTTTCCAACGCACAGGGTCATGTAAGGTATGCACACGAGCATTACGCCAGTGTTGATCGAGATTATGTGTTGCTAGACTTGAACGACTACCGCCTAATTCAAGGAGTTTTTCAGAAATAAGTAGTGCTGCATCGTTGGCATATACTTTTGCCTCAGCAACAATAATGGAGGCTTTACTGGCTTGTTCAGGACTAACGATGTCTTGTGAATCCAACTCATCTAAATATTCTGCGGCTTCATCGAGCAATAAAATGGATGCATCGAGTAAGATATTGAGCTTACCGACTTCTTGTAGGGTATACGCTTCAAAACTGGCTTTATCCACATTGGCATCAATGATTGGACGCGCTTTATGGATTGCAGATAAAGTATCTGCAAATGCAGCTTCTGCAATGCCCACATCAATCGCAACCTGAATAAGTTGTGAGTACGCACCACGATATTTTGAAGCATCGGCAAGTGGTTTTTCATCCATAATAAGATCTGGGTGAACCACAACATTTTTTAAACGTACTGTGCCACTTGCCGTTGTACGTTGTCCAAAGCCATCCCAATCATCAACAATTTCAACACCTTCTGCTTTTGCATCAATAATCGTTAAAACAATATGACCATCTGGGTGAATTGCACGTATCGCCAACCAGTCGGCAAAATATGAACCCGTTGAATAAAACTTTTCACCATTTAAAAGGTATTGACCATTGATTTGTTCTAAACGTGTTTCAATGGTGCGGGTATCTTTGGTATTGCGTTCTGGGCCACCATTAGAAAGCCGTTTACCATTTAAAATTTCAGTATAAATAAACTGTTTTTGCTGTTCATTGGCGATATGCTCAATGGCATTTAACAAGCCAAATTGATTTTGAGGAATCTGACCAACACTGGCATCTGCCTTGGATAGAATACGGAAAACATGCGCAAGGGTTTTATTTGAAACTTGAGCACCACCATATTTTTTGGCAATACGAATTCCACCTAACCCTTTGAGGCTAAATTGCTGAATCACGTCAACAGGTAAAATTCGTTGTTGATCACGTATATTTCGTTCTACCAAAGCAAAATCAGCAACTTGGTAAGCTGCATTGATCGCCTGTCGATCGTTTTCGATCACAAAGGTTTGGGTAGAAGATTTGAAACTGGACATATTGTCACCTTTCGATAGATATCAAAAAGTTAAGCAATATTGCTGTAAAAATTAAATGATGTATTTTGATTTGATTATGAATTATTAATTATTAATTATTTTTAACTAAGCTTATTCATTGCGTTGCTAAGTTAGAGTGATGAAAAATATAAATTTATTTCAATATTGACTATACATGTATTAGTCATAAAAGCTTACTTAACCTTTTTTTGAATAAGGAAAGGAGAAACTGATATATCTATTCACAGTTTTTATGGTGTTAATGACGAATTTTTGCCAAAAAAGTACATTGTAATTTAGTGCTTGAATGAATAAAGTAGCAGCGATACTTTAGCTGTTATTAACAACTTGATTAAAAATATAATTTGGAGATTTTATGCGCATCCTTTACCAATTTCCTTTATCGCATTACTGTGAAAAAGCACGTTGGTTACTCGATCATAAAGAATTGGATTTTGTTGCTCAAAATTTAATTCCTGGTGTGCATAGAGCATTTTCTCAGCTCAAAACGGGGCAAAATAATTTACCCATACTTAAAGATGGTGAGTCGTTTATTGCAGGATCGACACAAATTGCGTTGTATTTAGACAATGTCTACCCTGAACATGCGCTGTTACGCTCAGATAAAGATCTAAGGGAGAATGCTTTAAATATCGACCAATTGGCAAATGAATTAGGTTTGCACGTCCGTCGTTGGGGGCTGGCTTTAACTTTATCGATTAGTGATGAACCAATTGAAATCATGATTGGTGAAAAAGGCTACTTACGTCGCTTTGAAAAGTTTTCTAGACCTATACTCAAAACTTTAGTGTCTAAAAACTATCAATTAAATACTGAAAAAGTTGCTGAGTCTAAAATGACAATGGATGCCATTATTAGCGAACTTAATCAGCGATTAATTGAAAACCATGGGCGGTATATGGTTGGATCACGTCTAGGTTTGGCAGATATATCGGTTTGTTCGATGCTTTCACCACTATTAGAGTTCAATGCAACGCCGTGGGAAAATGAACAGAATGAAACGCAATCAGATGAATTTTTAGAATATAAAAATTATTTATTAAGCTTACCGTTAGGGCAATATGTGCAACGTATTTACGCCACAGAAAGAAACGCACGAGTCGATTGGCGTGGAATTTAACCGTTCTATTCTAAATGTTATAGATCTTATTAATGTTTATCCATAATTAGACACTTAGGAATATGAGATGAATATCAGTAAGTATTTCTTTTAGAATGTTAAATTTTAATTTACTGAAGTAAACCCTTAGGGTTAAGACCAAGAAAATCTTCAAACTCGCACAAAATTAAGTATGATAGAGTGGATTTGGAGATTTTTTAATGCAGAAGTTCGTAATTTTAGGTGCATTAAGCACTGTGTTTTTCATGGCAGGTTGTGCTGAAAAAAAACCTGCAACTCCTGAAGAAATTTGGCAAGGGTATTGTACTAGTATCGGCAATGCAGCCCGTACCATTGTTTTAGATCGTCAGAATGGTATTACTCATAAAGAAGCTGTCGATTATGCGAATCGAGTAACAGATCCCACGACGAAGCAGTTTGTGACTGAATATTTGGAAAAAATTTATGCATTGTCAGATGCAGAATTAAAAACAGATAAAGATGCTGTGCAAGCAAAATTCAAAAAACAAGCTTATGAGCAGTGTTTAAATACACCACATGATCCGAAAAAAATGCCAGATTACAAACCGTTCTAATGAACGGTTTTTTTATATTCATAAAAGCGTGAAGAATGGTTAGTAACGTCACAAAAAATGATTAGCATAAAAAGTGAAAAGCATATATAAAATATAGAAATAGAAAATAAAAAGTAGCCAAGGAGCGATAAAATGGAAGTTGTAGCGTATTTACACAATGCTGACGTGCTCTTAGAAGATGAACAAGGCGTCGCAGTGATTAGCGGAAGTCATTATGTATTGAGCTTAGGCGATCAAGTCTTTCTTCATGAAATCATTGATCAACATACAAAGCTCTATCAAGTCAAAATATCCTTTGCCTGCACTGAGCATGCCATGATGCATGAAGATGAAGTGCAAATGAAATTTGAAGGCTGTCGTAGTGAATATCAACAGTATATAAACAATACAACAGTACACTAAGGTTGAATGTTTTTATCTGTTAGAATCAGGCAACATTTATGTTGCCATTTTTTATGTCTGAAAATGTCGTTAAAAGTAATGCAAATGTATCGTTACATCATAAAATGTGTTGGGACTGAATTTCTGGTAAATGATCTGCGAAGTTGATAGACATTTATTTATGAAATAATGGTCATCACGAATTAATACGTTCTTTGCATTAACTTTTAACTCGATTTTTAGTAAAATTTGATAGTCCATATTGCCCGTGAAGCTTTTGACAAGCTGGAATTCATAGGCAATTTTTTAAAAAAGAGGAATAAACCGTGCTAGAAGCTTACCGCCAACACGTTGCAGAACGTGCCGCACTCGGAGTCCCACCGAAGCCACTTGACGATGCTCAAACTGCTGACTTGGTTGAATTATTAAAAAACCCACCAGCTGGCGAAGAAGCATTTTTAGTTGATTTACTAGAAAACCGTATTCCTGCAGGTGTTGACCAAGCTGCTTATGTAAAAGCTGCTTTTTTAGCAGCTGTTGCAAAAGGCGAAGCGACTTCTCCTTTAGTTTCTAAAGAACGTGCTGTTTACTTACTAGGTACTATGCTTGGTGGTTATAACGTTGCTCCTTTAGTTGCTCTTCTTGATGATGCAGAGCTTTCAGAACTTGCTGCTGAAGCTTTGAAAAAAACATTACTTGTATTTGATGCGTTCCATGACGTTGCTGATAAAGCAAAAGCGGGCAATGCAAATGCACAAGCTGTTATGCAGTCTTGGGCTGAAGCTGAATGGTTTACAAGTCGTAAAGACGTTCCGACTGAAATCAAACTTACAGTTTTCAAAGTAACTGGCGAAACCAATACAGACGACTTGTCACCTGCGCAAGACGCTTGGAGCCGTCCAGATATTCCATTACATGCAAATGCAATGTTGAAAAACGAACGTGATGGTATTAACCCAGAAGTTCCTGGTGAAGTTGGTCCACTTAAGCAAATTAAAGCACTTGTAGCGAAAGGCAACCAAGTTGCATACGTTGGTGACGTTGTTGGTACAGGTTCATCACGTAAATCTGCAACGAACTCAGTTCTTTGGTTCTTTGGTGATGACATTGCTCACATCCCGAACAAGAAAGACGGTGGTTATTGCTTGGGTTCTAAAATCGCTCCGATTTTCTTCAACACAATGGAAGATGCTGGCGCATTGCCAATCGAAATTGATGTTGCAAACATGAATATGGGCGATGAAATCGTTCTTAACATCGATCACGCTGCTGCAAAAGTAACAGCGACTAAAGATGGTGTTCAAATTGCTGAAGCTGAACTTAAAACTCCTGTTCTTCTAGACGAAGTTCGTGCGGGTGGTCGTATCAACTTAATCGTTGGTCGTGGTTTGACAACTAAAGCACGTGAAGAGCTAGGTCTTCCAGTTTCTACATTGTTCCGTACACCGGTTCAACCTGTTGCAACGGGTAAAGGTTTTACTCAAGCACAGAAAATGGTTGGTCGCGCTTGTGGTCTTCCAGAAGGTCAAGGCGTACTTCCAGGTACTTACTGTGAACCTAAGATGACGACTGTTGGCTCGCAAGATACGACTGGTCCAATGACTCGTGACGAATTAAAAGACTTGGCTTGCCTAGGTTTCTCTGCTGACCTTGTGATGCAATCTTTCTGTCATACAGCTGCATATCCAAAACCAGTTGACGTTCAAATGCAACACTCACTTCCTGATTTCATCATGAATCGTGGTGGTGTTTCATTACGTCCAGGTGACGGTATTATTCACTCGTGGTTAAACCGTATGTTAATGCCGGATACTGTTGGTACTGGTGGTGACTCACATACTCGTTTCCCAATTGGTATTTCGTTCCCTGCGGGTTCTGGTCTTGTAGCATTCGCTGCTGCGACTGGTGTTATGCCGTTAGACATGCCTGAATCTATCCTTGTGAAGTTCAAAGGTAAAATGCAGCCTGGTATTACTTTACGTGACCTTGTACATGCAATTCCTTACGTTGCGATTCAACAAGGTGATTTAACTGTAGAGAAGAAAGGTAAGAAAAACATTTTCTCTGGTCGTATCCTTGAGATCGATTTAACAGAAATGGAAAATGACCTTACTGTTGAACAAGCATTCGAACTTTCTGATGCTTCTGCTGAACGTTCAGCTGCTGGTTGTTCAATCACGCTTTCTGAAGAGAAAGTTGCTGAATACCTTAAATCAAACATTACTATGTTGAAATGGATGATTTCTGAAGGTTATGGCGATGCTCGTACTATGGCGCGCCGTGTAGAGAACATGGAAAAATGGTTAGCGAATCCATCACTTCTTAAAGCTGATGCTGATGCTGAATACACGAAAGTGTATGAAATTGACCTAGCAACTATTACTGAACCAGTTCTTTGCTGTCCAAACGATCCAGATGATGCGAAATTGTTATCTGACGTTCAAGGCGTGAAAATTGACGAAGTATTCGTTGGTTCATGTATGACGAACATCGGTCACTTCCGCGCAACTGGTAAGTTGTTAGAGAAAGTTCCTGGTGGCGTATTGTCAACTCGCTTGTGGATTGCTCCGCCTACGCGTATGGACGAACGTCAATTGATGGAAGAAGGTTTCTATAACATCTATGGTAAAGCTGGCGCGCGTACTGAAATGCCAGGTTGTTCATTATGTATGGGTAACCAAGCACGTGTAGCTCCGAACACAACTTGTGTATCGACTTCTACGCGTAACTTCCCGAACCGTTTAGGTCAAGGTGCGAACGTCTATTTAGCTTCAGCTGAACTTGCTTCAGTTGCTGCTGTATTAGGTAGATTACCTTCTCCAGAAGAATATCAACAATATGCTGCTCAAATTGACAGCATGTCTGCTGACATTTACCAATACTTAAGCTTCGACAAAATGAGCGACTATACTGACGCTGCTAAAGACGTTGATACGAAGAAAATTGCTGCTGCTCAATTGTCTTAATTTGTTGAAAATTAAGACAACATGAGTTAAAAATAAGGGCTGATTATTCAGCCCTTATTTTTGGATTATAAAAATGAATAAAACTTTAAAAATAAAATTTCAAAACTGTTTTGGTATAGGGGAGTTGGAACATGAGTTTAAGTTTACTCCACGAGAAAGAGCACAACTTATTTATGCGCCTAACGGAACAATGAAGTCTTCATTCGCAAATATTTTTGAACTTGTATCGCAAGATAAAATTGGACAAGTAGTAGATAGAATTTTTTTAGACAAGCCTACGGTTTGTGAAATCACAATAAATGATAATTTAATTGATAAAGATGAAGTTGTGGTCGTAAATGCTGAAACTATCACTTCACAAAATTCAATAACAAGGTTTATTGCAAGAACAGAATTAAAGAATAAATATGATGCAATTTATAATGAATTATTAGGTGAAAAAGCAAAGTTTATGGTTTACCTTAAAAAGCAGTCTAGAAGCTCAGATTGTGAGGGGGAGTTAAAAGCTGTATATAATGAAGGAGAGACATTCTTTGAATATCTACTTAGAATTGAAAAGGATTTATCGAATACTCTAGAAGCATATAGTTTTAAATATAATGATGTATTTGATAAGGGAAACAAAGTAAAAGTTTTTTTAGAGTCAAACAAAAATCTTTTAGATGATTATCTACAACGTTACACTCAACTTCTTGAACATTCTAAATTCTTTAATAAATCTTCTAATTCATTTGGAACAGTACAAGCCTCAAATTTATTGAATTCCTTAAGTGATAATTCATTTTTTGATGCTGGGCATCAAATAAACTTACAATCGAATGATATTATAGTATCAAAGAAAGAATTGGCTGATTTAATACAGGCAGAAGTGGATCAAATTCTAAAAGATGCAGATTTACAAAAAAAATTCGATAAGGTGGATAAAGCCTTAGGTAAAAATGCTGAATTGAAAGCATTTAAAACATTATTAGAGAATGATCAAACACTTTTAGTTGAATTAAAAGATTATGAAGGATTCCGAAATAAAATTTGGTTAAGTCATATTTCTGAATTAGAAAAAGAAACAAAATTAATTTTAGATATATATAAATCTCGGAAAGCTGAGCTTCTACAAATTATTAATAGGGCAAATGATGATGTTGAAAAATGGAATACAACTATTGAAATATTTAACTCTAGATTTTATGTTCCTTTTACCATAAGTTTACAAAATCAGTCAGATATCATTCTTAAGAATGATATACCAAAATTAATATTTACTTATAAAGGAAATATTATTCCTAATAATGATGAGAAACTTCTTTTAGAAGTATTAAGTAGAGGTGAAAGTCGTGCATATTATATTTTAAGATTCTTATTTGAGATACAGTCTCGGATTGAAGAAAATAGAAATTTATTAATTGTATTTGATGATGTTGCAGATTCATTTGACTATAAAAATAAGTATGCAATTATTGAATATATTAAAGACCTGTTGGATCAGCCTAATGTTAATGCTGTAATTTTGACACACAACTTTGATTTTTATAGAACAGTAGCAAAGAGACTGTCAATAAGACCGACAAGCTTTATGGCTAGCAAATGTAATCAGGGGATTGTAAAAATAAATAAGGGTAAATATTTTGAAGATGTTTTTAAAAATATTTTCGTAAAAAATTATAATAATGAAAAATTTTTCATAGGGCTAATTCCATTTGTACGAAATTTATTTGAATATTTAGCAAATGATGAAGCATACAATTTCTTAACAAGTTGTCTACATATCAAATCTAATACTATGAATATTACAGCGGATGAAGTCCATGAATATTTGAAAAAAGTAATATTGGATAAAGCAGAAATGAATTTAGAATTCAAAAATAAAAAAATAATTGATATGGTTTTTGCTGAAGCAGAAAAGATTACTGAATTATTTACAGATCATTCAATAGATTTGGAGGATAAATTAATAGTTTCTATTGCTTGTAGATTAAAAGCAGAGCTCTATATGATTGATCAGATATCAATTGATGAATTAAATAATATTAATAAAGATCAGACTCAAAAATTATATCAATTATGTAAAGAAAAAGGAATTGATCCAATCACTTTAAAATTATTAAATAGAGTAAATCTAATAACACCTGAACATATCCACGTAAATTCATTTATGTTTGAACCGTTAGTTGATATGTCTATGAATCATTTGGTAGATTTGTATAAGGATGTCAGTGCTTTATATTTAGATGTATAATAAGCTGTTTAATGAGAATCGGTATATTCTTGCAGTTAGAAAAATAAATTAATTGTCATTGAACATGATTTTAATTAATTAGACCGATACTCACTTTGTCTAATTAATACTTCTTTTATGGCTATCGTTCGCTAAGCTTTACAGCTAGACCAATAAATCGTTTAATCGCCACATTGAAAATGATTTAAAAAGTTGATGTAGCAAATGGCAAAACAAGCACGGTTTTTATGTATTGGTGGGTTTCTTAACGGATCAGCCGTGAAAGACCAAGGTGAAAGCTTTGAATGTGTGGAAAACTCTAAAAAAGTGACTTATCGAAAACTTGAAATTTTTCATCGAGATTCGAGAGATGACTATTACTATGTTTTTGAAAACACAACAGATCAACAAGCTAAAAATTGGGTGTATGACATCGAGTCTAATTAATTGTTTATTGAGTTAGATCAAGTCTCACTTGGTCTAACTTTCTATTTTCAATATATATTTTAGAAACAATAGTATTTGTACAAATATTGTCTAGATACTACATATTGATATATTTATATCTATTTATTACTGAATAATTTGTTTAAAATTAACTGACTAAGCACCAGTGAGTATCAAATGAATTATCAATTGGATGCCTTTTTGACCATAATTGCTGCAGTTGCAGTATTGTTGGTCGGGTATGTATTTGTCAATAAAGTGAGCATACTCAAAAAATACAACATACCAGAACCTGTAGCAGGCGGTATGGTTGCTGCTGTTATCACTTATATCCTATTTAAAAGTTTAAATATCACTGTCAATTTTGATACCAATATTCAGCAAATATTCATGCTGATGTTCTTCACCTCTGTTGGTTTAAGCGCAAGTCTAATCAAACTGAAAGAAGGTGGAAAATCACTGCTCGTATTCTTAGTCTGCGTCATTATATTTGTATTGTTGCAAAATGCTGTAGGTATTAGTCTTGCCAAAGCACTGGGACTTAATCCACTGATTGGATTGATTACTGGCTCAGTGACATTAACTGGTGGTCATGGCACAGCAGGTGCATGGGGTGCAGTATTTGAACAGGAATATGGCGTTCAGGGCGCAATTGCATTGGGAATGGCGAGTGCGACATTTGGCTTGATCATTGGTGGAATGATTGGTGGCCCAGTTGCTAAATTTCTGATTCGACGTTTTCAATTGGCAGAAGAAATTTTACCAGAAACTGGACGTAACGAAGCACCATCATCAGCGCTGACAGCACCATTCGAATACCCCGAAAAAACTCGTTTAATCACTGCGGATGACGCAGTTAAAACACTCGGGATGTTTGCTATCTGTATCAGTTTTGCCTACTTCATGACAGGCTTCGCCAAAGGGCAATGGTTTGAATTGCCGACTTTTGTTTGGGCATTAATGTGCGGTGTAATCGTGCGTAACATTCTTGAACATGGATTAAAAGTTCAGGTCTTTGAGCGTTGTATCGATGTATTTGGCAATGCTTCACTTGCACTATTTTTGGCTATGGCATTAATGTCATTACAATTATGGTTATTGGCAGATTTAGCAGGACCAATGGTCATCATTTTAATCGTACAAACGATTTTCCTGATGCTGTATTTGTACTTTGTTACATTCAGAGTTATGGGAAAAAATTACGATGCGGCGGTGCTATGTGCAGGGCAATGTGGCGTGAATTTAGGTGCAACGCCTACAGCAATTGCCAATATTCAGGCGGTAACCAATACTTATGGCCCATCACATAAAGCATTCTTGATTATTCCGCTGACGGGTGCATTTTTTGTTGATATTGTGAATGCAATGGTTATTCAAATTTCAATTAGTATTTTTGGTTGATGATATTGGGGAGTACTTTTGAGTTTTTATTTACGCCAATTTTACGCTAAAAATTCTCAAGTTATGGATTTTAGACATTAAAAAGCCCCATGGTTAGGGGCTAGTCGTATACAAGCCAAAGCTTATATACTGTAAGAGGCTCATCTCAAACTGAGTGTATTAAAACACAAAATGAGAAATTCAGCCAATAAAAAGATGAGCCGAGGCTCATCTTTTTTACACAAGAAAATTAATGTGCATTTGCTACCGCAGGTGCCGCAGCGGCTGTCGTATCATTAGCAGCTTTACGAGTAGGTGTATAGTTTAGACCTAAAGTCGAGCTGGTATATGTACGCACTTGATCAAGCAGAGCAGGGTTGGTATTTAAATCTTGTTGATAAGACTTCACAATCTCATGCAATTTCGGATTCCATTTACCTTTAACTTGCTCAGGGAACGCTTTTTCCATCAAGCTCAACATGATGTATGGAGAGGTTGATGCACCTGGAGAAGCACCAAGAAGACCTGTGATTGAACCATCTTTAGAGGTGAAGATCTCAGTACCAAATTGAAGTGTTGCAGGTTTATTTGGTGCTTTTTTGATGATTTGAACACGTTGGCCAGCTTGGCTTAAAGTCCAGTCTTCAATTTTTGCATCTGGATAATACTTTTTCAATTCATTGAACTGATCTTGCTTAGACATTGCCACTTGGCTGACTAAATATTTCACCAAGTCCAGATTTTCCATACCAATGGTTGCCATTGGAATCACATTGTTTTTGTTGGTCGCATCAATCAAATCAAACTGAGAACCATTTTTTAGGAACTTGTTTGAATAGGTTGCAAATGGGCCAAATAATACATACTTTTTACCATCAACGTAACGAGTATCAATGTGTGGTACAGACATTGGAGGTGCGCCTAATTCAGGTTTACCATAGACTTTTGCAGTATGTTGTGATGTAACAGCTGGATTATCTGTCATCAAGAAAATACCGCCGATCGGGAAGCCAGCGTATTGCTTAGTTTCTTCAAGACCAGTCATTTGTAATAATCTAATCGCAGCACCACCCGCACCAATAAACACATGACGAGTTTTAACATGGTTGGTTGTGTTGGTTTTTAGATTTTTAAACGATACAGTCCAAGTTTTGTCTGCATTTTGACTAATACCTGTTACTTCAGATGAAGTTTCAAGTTTGAATTTAGGCTGTTTTTTCAAATGATCAATTAATTGGGTTGTAATTGAACCATAATTTACATCAGAACCAACGTCCATACGTGTTGCAGCAACTTTTTGATTTGCATCACGGCCTTGCATAACTAATGGCGCCCATTGCTTAATTTCAGCAGGATTTTCAGTATATTTTAATCCTTCGAACATTGGGCTTTGGCTCATCGCTTCATAACGTTTTTTCATGTAGTTCACACTATCGCCCCAAACAAAGGCAATATGTGGTACAGGATTAATAAAGCTGTTAGGTTGACCCAGCACGCCATTTTTGACCTGATAAGCCCAGAATTGTTTACTTACTTCAAATTGTGAAGCGGTATCAATGGCTTTTTTAATATCAACTTTACCGTCTTTCTCAGGGGTATAGTTCATTTCCATAAAGCCAGAGTGTCCCGTTCCTGCGTTGTTGAATCCCGCAGAACTTTCTTGACCTACCTGATCCAAACGCTCATACATATTGATGGTCCAGTCTGGTTCAACTTCATTGAGGTAAGTCCCCAAAGTTGCACTCATGATACCGCCACCAACAAGCACTACATCTACAACTGGTTCATCTGCTGTTGTATTGACTTTTTTAGAGGCAATTGGTCTGAATAAAAAGATCAATCCAATAACAAATATAACCCCGATGATAATCAGTAGGTATTTAAAAAATCTCTTCATATATTTCCTGTTTCATCAAGTTTTAATAATATTGTAATGTAGAAAAGTTACATAAATGTTAGTTTGTGTAATGATTTTTTTCGTAAATGATTTAAATATATGAAATAATTTGTTTTTAAATTTGTAAAGATGTGTACGAAAAACAACCGGATTAAAATTTGATTAGTATATTTGTGTAATAAATATTCAAAAAAGTCTTAGACTAAAGTACTGTTTTTTGTAGGTGTTAAGCTTTTTGTATCTTTAAATTGGCTGGAAAATATGCTGAAAAGAAGAGTTTTTTCAGTATAAAAAATATACAAACTCTTCTCAATATTTTTTACTTATTCAATCATCATTAAATCAGACTTATTTTCGAGTTTTAAAGGTCTTAACGCAAAAATTGAACGAGTATGACGAACTGCTTTTAATGTGTATAAATTTTTTCTTAAAAAGCGTTCATAGTGTTCGGCATTCCGAACAGCAACTTTAACCAAGTAATCGTAATCGCCCGTGACTAAATATGCTTCAACGACTTCTGGCATGTTGGCAAGGGCATGACTAAATTCATCTAAAATTTCATCATCATGTCGTTCTAACGTAATTTCAATAAAGAATAAATCATTGATACCAATCGCTTTTGGGTTGATATTGGCGGTATAGCTTTCAATCACATTTAGACTTTCTAAGCGTTTGACTCGTGTCCAACAAGGTGATGATGATAAGCCGACCAAATCTGACAATTGTGCAATGGTCAAACGCGCATCTTTCCGAAGGGCAGACAAAATTTTCCGATCTATCTTATCTAAAGTGTATTGACTGTCATTCATTTGCTATATCTCAGAAAAAATTTTCGGGAAAGTGGTATTTACTGAAAATATATTCCGAAAGTGATTAACAATATCTATAAATACGGGAAATATTTTAGTCAGTAAAAGGTTAAAATTACTTTATCAAATCAAAGTCATTTGGGAGATTGGCTTTGATTATACAGACAGCACTCTAAGTAAGGGTGATTTAGAGTGCTATCTGTATGTTTTAAATACATGTTTATAATAACGGCTTCTATGAGTATTTGAATTTTTCACAATCAAAAATTAAAAAAACTAAAAATTGAATATAGTAAGTTAAGATGATTCATATTGTGTTCAAAATATTGTTTTTCAAATAAATTTAAGTCAAGTTTTATATCTGTCAGCAGGGTGTAAACTAAGGCTGCGTTTCTATTGTTCTTACAACACTATCCACTGAATATTGTCCCCATTCAGAAAGTTGTTCAATAAAATGATTCATTGCATGGTTATCAAAATGAGCAACTAACATATAGCAGGCTGAGCCACATACTTTATAACTACTTTCAATGGAATCAAATTGAGCGATAAATGTTTCAAACTGTTCAAATTTATTATTTTGCATCATCACTCGTATAAATTGTGTCGATTGATGGTGCAGCGTAATTGTATATTTCTGAATTGTTCCTTCATCTTGCATTTTAGCGATACGACTGCCTACAGCTTGACCTGTACGGTGAACTAATGTTCCGATCTCTTTATGACTCAGGCGAGAATCAGTTTTTAGTATCTTTAGAATTTTTAAATCAATCGGATCATTTGGCAGCATAGTCAATTGGATGAATTTTCAGTTTGAAAGTTTTTAGAGAATTATTCTTTCATGAGTGACTGCAAATCTCCAGCTGTTTTGATTAATCTTATAAAAATATGAACATAACTAGATATAGGAAAGAATATGAGTAAAACAGCATTATTAGTCATAGATGTACAGAATGATTATTTTCCTCAAGGAAAGATGGAGCTATTTTGTGCGGAACAAGCTTTAAAACAAATCAATCGATTGGAAGATACGTTTATAGAGAATGGTCAGCCGATTATTTATATTCAGCATATTGCTCAACAACCTAATGCGACTTTTTTTGAAGCAGGAACTGAGGGTGTAGATCTACATTCAGGGTTACGAGTAAAGCCGGATTCAGTTGTGATTGAAAAACACTATCCGAATAGCTTTTTTCAAACAACATTAAAGGCAGAATTAGTGCGACTTAATGTCGATAAATTGGTGATTACTGGCATGATGACACATATGTGTGTAGATGCCACATCACGTGCAGCAGCAGAATTGGGTTATCAACCTGCGATCATTGCAGAAGCGACAGCTACCCGTCAATTGGGCTATTCAGGCAGAACGGTTCAAGCGGAAGATGTACAAACAGCTTGTTTATCGGCATTTCAAATGTTTTCACAAGTGTTGAATATTGATGATTATTTAAAATAGTTGAGATAAAAGAGAAGTACATTCATTTTAGCTTCTGTACTTCTCTTTCAATCTCAATAAAATTTTATTCTTGATTTAAAAACCCTTCTTTAATCTTTTCAGGAAAATCTTTATGCCACCATGTATAAATGGAGGATTTTATTGCTTCATCTTCTTCTGGATCATTAAATGGTTCATCATCTTCACGAATTAGTTCATTACCTTCAAATTTAAACCAAAACTCCCAAGGATCATCATCACCACAGCCCCAAGCTTGTGTATCAATATCAGGAACTAAAGCTTTTAAGAACAATAAAATCGCTTCAATAAATTCATCACCAGGAGAGCCATGTACGAAATGTGCAATCGAATAACCTTCGATTTGGTCAACTGATTCTGGACCAAGATCAAATTCAAGATCATCTACGCTGTTGGTTATGTCAATTGCAAGTGCTTCACCTAATTCGGGATGAATAGCAATTGCAGAAGTAACAAAGATATCTTGATTGCCTTTGTGTGATTCAAATAAATGATCTAATGCAGCCATGACTTTTGAATCAGCATGACGGTAATAGACATTGCTGTGCATTTCCATGAAATTTCCTTGGTGTATTTGTTGTGGTTTTTGCAATGTTCATTGCTATTTTTGAATGTGATAAAGTATAAATTTAAAACCATTAAATTCAATCTAAATTATTGTAATAGAATGATAAAAATATTTAAATATCGCACTAAAATAATAACAAGTTTGTGATTTGGTTAAAATGTGTCTAGGTCATCAAATTATTCACTTTGTAAAAGTTATTTTATTAATGCACAGCTCTAACTATCGTGCTAAAATAAGAGAAATCGGGTGTGTTCCCGATTTTTTTATGCGGATTTGTTCCGCGCAGACAGGATTTAGGTCTACAACATGCCCATTTCAGAGACATGGTTATTACCTGATGGTGTAGCTGATGTATTACCAGAGCAAGCGCAAGTTATTGAAAAATTGCGTCGTGAAGCTTTAGATTTCCTCGCAACTCGAGGTTATCAATTGGTGTACACGCCATTCATTGAATACATTGAATCTCTTTCTTCTCTTTCCGAATCGAATCAAGATTTAGACTTAGCCACTTTTAAAGTCATCGACCAACTTTCAGGTCGTTTACTTGGTGTGCGTGCCGATATGACACCACAAGTGGCTCGTATTGATGCGCATGTACATCAGGTACAAGGCGTGGCGCGTTACTGCTATGCAGGTACAGTTTTACATACGAAACCACAGGGTTTTAATACCACACGTGCGCCTTTGCAATTGGGCGCAGAATTATTTGGTTCAGACAATATAGATGCAGATGTCGAAATGATCGACGTGATGCTCAGTCTGATTAAAACCGCAGGTCAGGTAGATGGTATTCATCTCGACCTAGGTCATGTGGGTTTATTCCGTAGTTTAGTTAAACATGCGGGTTTAAGCAAAAGCACAGAACATCATCTTTCAGACTTATATCAGCGTAAAGCATTGCCTGAACTTGCTGAATTTACAGCAGAATTAAAATTTGGTTCAGATTTCTACGCTTTAGGTCGTTATGCAAGTGATTTAACTGCATTGCAAACCCATTTAAGTACTGAAATATTAGCAGATGAAGCTTTTAAACTTGCTTTTAATGCCTTGACGACAACGCAAGCAGAAATTCAAGCACGTTGGCCAACCCTACATATCGGTATCGATGTGGTTGAACTTCGTTCATACCATTATCATACAGGCTTAATGTACGCAGTTTATGCGCCAAATCGTGCTGCACCACTGGCTCAAGGTGGTCGTTATGATGGTATTGGTGAACACTTTGGGCGTGCGCGTCCTGCAACGGGTTTCAGTTGTGACTTGTATGCGCTGTGTGCGGGTCAGTTTAAACAGATTGAAATCGTGGTTGCACCAAAAGGTACAGACGCTGCATTAATAAATGCAATTACGACTGCTCGTGTGCAGGGTTTAATCGTCATTCAGTTATTGGGTAATGATGATTTTAGCTCAGTGCCAAATGCAACACACCAATTGGTGAATGTAGCTGGCGAGTGGAAAATCGAACAGATTTAATCGCCAAACATCAATGTTTATGTCATTGGTGTTTGGTTTTCAATTTTAACAGCATGATGTGATGAGGCTATTATGGGCAAAAGTGTTGTGGTACTCGGTACCCAATGGGGCGACGAAGGTAAAGGTAAAATCGTTGACCTGCTCACAGATCAGGCAACTGCCGTAGTTCGCTATCAAGGTGGACATAACGCAGGCCATACTCTTGTAGTGGGCGGAAAGAAAACAGTTCTTCATCTCATTCCATCTGGTATTTTACGTGAAAACGTATTGTGCTTAATTGGTAATGGTGTTGTGCTTTCACCTGAAGCACTGATTAAAGAGATGGATATCCTAGAAAAAGAAGGCGTACCTGTTAAAGAACGTCTACGTATTTCTCCAAACTGTCCTTTGATTCTTCCACACCATATTGCATTAGACCAAGCACGTGAAATTAAACGTGGTAATGCAAAAATTGGTACAACGGGTCGCGGTATCGGTCCTGCGTATGAAGATAAAGTTGCACGTCGTGCGATTCGTGTTGCTGACTTAGTCCGTGGCGGCGCGCATCTTAAAGCTCAACTTGAAGAATTATTGGAATACCACAACTTCCAATTGACACAATTCTTTGGTGTTGAAGCTGTTAATGTTGATGATGTGCTTGCACTTTGTGACCAATGGCGTGAAGTGGTTGCACCACTGGTGATTGACGTTACAACTGAGTTGCATAACTACCGTAAAAACGGTGACAACATCATGTTCGAAGGCGCTCAAGGTTCACTTCTTGACGTTGATCATGGCACATATCCGTATGTAACATCTTCAAATACAACTGCTGGCGGCGTAAGCTCTGGTTCAGGTATGGGGCCATTACATCTTGATTATGTATTGGGTATCACTAAAGCATATACAACACGTGTTGGTGCAGGTCCATTCCCTACAGAATTGATTTATGACGCTGCAAATGATGTGGGTGATGCGATTGGTAAACACCTTGGAACTAAAGGTTCTGAATTTGGTGCATCTACTGGGCGTCAACGTCGTTGTGGTTGGTTTGATGCTGAAATTTTACGTCGCTCTGTAGATGTAAACTCACTTTCAGGCATTTGCTTAACCAAGCTTGATGTTCTTGATGGTTTAGAAGAAATCAAAATCTGTGTAGGCTATGAAGCTGCAGATTCTGGTTGTGCCGGTTCTTCAGATGCACTTGCATTTGAAACACTGAAACCAATTTACGAAACTATGCCTGGTTGGACTGAATCTACTTTCGGTGCGAAGTCATTGGATCAATTACCACAAGCTGCGCTTAACTATGTTAAACGTATCGAACAGTTAATTGAATGTCCAATCGACATTATTTCAACGGGTCCAGACCGTGAAGAAACGATTGTAATGCGCCATCCATTCGATGCTTAATCTTTAGATTCATATTCGAATATAGAGCCTCGTGATATACGGGGCTTTTTTATATGACTTTGAACTTGAAAATAAAGAGAAGAAGTAAAATATAGAATTATTTAATCATAAACTAAAATCTGCTTTAAAGACTAAAGTCGACATTAAATGAGCTATGCAGAAACATGAACATTGTTAAAATGTGGTTCAAAAGGAATTAGGTTATTGGAATGCAAAAAAATATTTCGAGTACAATTTTTTACTCTTTAATCTTTGCAATGGGTGGAGCACCGACAATTGCAATCATGATTATTCAGGCGCAAACTGCCGATCCAGCAGTAATGAATAGTGCATTACTTGGTTTAAGTGTCATTATTGCATGTATATTGGTTCCGCTTGTTCTAATTCAAAATGCTTTTTTATTTGCACACAGAAAGAATATAAAATTAGAAGAAAAAATTGAACCTTTAAAGAAAATTTACTTGGTTTTAAATGTGATTTGTTTATTGTACTGGCTTGCAATTCAATTTTTATAGGTCACTTACAGACATTTCTTTACATAAATCCTATGAATTTGGCATTTTAAATATTTTAATGTGTGCAATCTATTGAATATAATCACTGCTTTGTAAAATTACATTATTGTTGTGGAGAAAATTATAATGAAAAAGAAGTTATTACTTAGCCTTTGTGCAGTAAGTGCTTTAACAATTTCTGGTTGTGCAACGATTGCAGATATGGCAGGCGCTGACTCAGCAACTTTAAACTTAAATGCAACTCAAGGTTTTAATAAAACTGTACAAGAAGCACGTACAAATAAAACCCTAGATACTTCATCTGCTGCTTATAAAAAAGTTTACGCCGCTTTCATTCGATTAAAACCGTATGCAGATCAAATGAATCAAACAGGTCAAAAGTTTGATTGGCAATTGGCTGTATTAAAATCGGACACTGTGAATGCGTATGTTGCACCTGGCGGAAAAGTAGTATTCTATACAGGTATTGTGAATAAGTTAAACCTATCAGAAGCAGAAGTTGCGGCGGTGATGGGGCACGAAATGACACATGCTTTAGAAGAACATTCTAAGCAAAAACTGGGTGCTCAAGCTTTAACAAATTTAGCTGTTGATCTTGGTAAATCTTATGCAGGTAACCAACTGGGGCAGTTAGGCAATGCTGCGGTCGATTTGGGTAGCCAAGTGGGTGTAGGTTTGCCGTATTCACGTAATCTAGAAAGCCGCGCTGACCAAGGTGGCTTAATGATGATGGCGAAAGCAGGCTATAACCCTCAAGCTTCGATCACACTGTGGGAAAAAATGGCGAAACAAGGTGGTGGTCAAGGTTCAGCTTTATTGTCGACGCATCCATCAGATGTAAATCGTATCAATGCAATGAAGAAGAACTTACCAGCTGCAATGGCAGTTTATACTGCTCGTGGTGGAAAATAAGTTGTAAAAACTGGTTAAATTAAAAGGATGCATGAGCATCCTTTTTTTTAAATTTAGAAATTGGAAAGTTATAAAAATAAAGCAGTGAATTAAAATATATTTATGGTGCAGGATTGGGCTGTTGTTGATGAATTTCATCAATTTCAACTAAGATCTCTTGTGATAAATCAATATCAAAAGCATCAATATTCTGTTTCAACTGCTCAAGATTGGTTGCACCAATAATCGTACTAGTGACAAAAAATTGTTGTTTAATAAATGCCAAAGCCAACTGGGTTAAACTTAAACCATGCTTTTCTGCAAGTAGGGCATATTGTTCTGTTGCCCAATCGCTTTCAGGATTTGTATAACGGCTAAATCGTGAAAATAGTGTGATACGAGCGTCTACAGGGCGTACGCCGTGACGGTATTTCCCTGTTAAATAACCAAATGCAAGCGGTGAATAGGCAAGTAAACCCACACCTTCATAATGTGCAATTTCAGCTAGACCAACTTCATAGGTTCTGTTTAGTAGATTATAAGGATTCTGTACACTCACCACTTCTTCTAAGCCCAGTTTCTCTGCAATTTGTAAAAACTTCATGGTTCCCCAAGGTGTTTCATTTGAAAGCCCAATATGGCGAATACGGCCCTTTTTAACTTCATTAGAAAGTGCCAAAAGAGTTTCCTCGATTGGCGTAATATCATGGCTGGGTACAACATGTCGATTATCGAAGCCAAGCGTGCCAAAGGAGTTGGTTGGACGTTGTGGCCAGTGCAGTTGGTATAGGTCAATGTAATCGGTCTGTAAACGCTTTAGAGAGTCATTTAGAGCAGATTCAATTTCTGTTGCTATGAATTTGGTTTGACCATTGCGAATTTGGCTACCCCCTTGTTGAGGCCCCGCTATTTTTGTGGCAAGAACGAGTTTGTTTCGTTGTCCATTTTTTGCGATCCAATTGCCAATAATGGTTTCTGTTGAACCTTGTGTTTCTGGTCTAGGAGGAACGGGATACATTTCTGCAGTGTCCCAAAAATGAATATTTTTATCAAGTGCATAAGCCAATTGTTCAAATGCTTGTTGTTGATTGTTTTGTTCACCAAAAGTCATGGTGCCTAAACATATTTCTGGGACGAAAAGATCCGATTGTCCTAAACGTTTTGACTTCATGAAACATCCTTGAAAATTTAAATATGACTTAAAGCTTTATAGTCCTATAGATTGAATAATAATGTAAATATTGTGTAATTAAAGCTTTTAAGAAATCAATTAGATGATCAAAAAGTGATAAGTGTGTATTGGAAATTGATATATGCAATTGGATATGTTTCATCGTACTGAAAACAAAAAAAGCAAACTCGGAAGTTTGCTTTTAAAGAATATTTTGAGCTGCGTGAAAATTTTACGATGTTCTATTCTAAAATAATTTTTAGTGAGCTTAATTTTCAGGTCAGCTTAAATTATTTTATTCTTCATTGTCTGATTCATCTTCAGAAAGAGTTGGTTCTTCTGTAGAGACATCAAAAATTAGGATTGCTTTACCATCAGTCTCGATCATGCCTTGTTCTTCAAGTGTTTTCAGAACACGACCAACCATTTCACGTGAACAACCCACGATACGTCCAATTTCTTGACGCGTAATACGAATTTGACGACCATTAGGCAAAATCATTGCTTCAGGTTGAGTCGAAAGGTCAATCAAACAACGTGCGATACGACCAGATACATCAATAAATGCAAGGTCAGTTACTTTACGTGTTGTATTTTTTAAACGACGTACCAGTTGTGCAAATACAGCATAACTTAGGTCAGGATATTGTTTGCTTATTTCATGGAAGTTGTCATAAGAAATTTCAGCAATCTCACATACATCACGGGTTCTTACTTCCGCAGTACGTTGAGGGTTTTGCTCAAATAAACCCATTTCTCCAAAAAAATCCCCAGGGTTCAAATAAGCCACAACAATTTCACGATCATCATCTTCACGTAAAATAATAGAAACCGAACCTTTTAAAATTAGATACAGAGATTTTGACTCTGAACCTGCATCGATAATCGTTGAACGCTTAGGAAAACGATTGATGTGGGCTCTTTTGAGCAAAGCTTTGACTGATTCTGGTAGTTGACCAGGAGACAAAGCATCTGTACTAAGTTGTGCAAAATTAGAAGACATGCTTAAAAATTCCGAATTGGATAATAACTAGATTTTGTGATCTAAATTGAACTCGTCACGTAGAAGCAGTAGAGATGAAATTCCTTATCAACTCATTTTATGCTAGTGTACAGGTACCCCATAAATTTATAGCTTTTTTTAGGTAGTTGCAATGCAAACTAGCGTTCATTGGTTAGAGAATGTTGCTTTTGAAGCAAAATCAGAGAGTGGTCATCAAATTGTGATGGATGGATCTGCTGAGTATGGTGGTGAAAACCGTGGTCCACGTCCTATGGAGCTCATATTAATGGGACTTGGTGGGTGTGCTTCGTTTGATATCGTGACGATTTTAAAGAAATCACGCCAAAATGTGACAGGTGTTGTTTGTAAACTAAAGGCAGACAGAGCAGATTCTATACCCGCTGTTTTTACAAAAATTCACTTACATTTTGTTGTTACTGGACGTGATATAAAAGAAAAGCAAGTTGCCAAAGCTGTTGAACTTTCAGCTGAAAAGTATTGTTCTGCAAGTAAAATGCTGTCAGATGGTGGTGTTGAAATCACGCACGATTTTGAAATTATTAGTGTTGAATAAGTTAAATATTCGATTAAAAAGCCAATAAATTTATTGGCTTTTTTTTATCATTTATCACCAAAATTAAATATGACTGAGTAGACATAATTAAATATCAAATAAAGTATTACAAAATGTGTATTTAGGTGAGAAATTCTCAATTTTGAATAATTTTTTAAATTAACTCAATTATTTATATGTCAAAACTAGGGTGATAAGAATAGTTGTGGATCTATACGGGCATTATTCAGGCTCATACCCCAATGTAAATGAGGGCCTGTAACACGTCCAGTTTTTCCAACTAAACCTAACAATTGTCCTTGAGTAAGCATTTCACCCTTTTGCACATTAATTTTACTCAAATGGCAGAACATACTGATTAGGCCTTGTCCATGATCAATCATGACTGTATTGCCATTAAAGAAGTAATTGCCCGTTGCAACTACTGTTCCCGCAGCAGGAGCTATGACTTTTTGACCGACAGGTGCAGGAATATCTAAACCTGAGTGTGGTGCTCGCTCTTCACCATTAAAGAAACGTTTACGACCAAAAGAGTTACTGAATTTTCCCGCAGTGGGGCGAATGAATTGTGGAAATTTTTCCCATTGAGAAGCGGTAAATGAAGCATAAATATCATTTTGTTCTTTGGCTTCTATTGCATAACGATCAAGTTGTTCTTGCTTTGGATTGACGTAGTCATCATTTTTCACAGTTAATCGTTGTTCAGCATATTTATACGGTTTGACTTCTATATCAATGGGACCATTGGAACTCTGTAGCTGTAAAGTTCCCACAGATGCTGAAAGTGGAATGCCAAAAATAACGTGGTTAACTGAGTTGACACCTGTTTCGATCAGTAAGGGTCTACCTTGATAACGAACATTGAGGATCGTTTTCGGGAGGGTAATCACAGCAATACCGCCAGCACGGCGTGAATCTTGAGGTAAGCCATATACTTGTGTCATAGTGAGTAAACCACAAAGAATGAATAAGTTTTTTATTGAAAACATAAGCTTAAATTATTGATGATTTTGGTCAGTATGCTGTTTTTATTCAATCTTTCGCAATATGAAGTTTGTTAATGAGTGATCTATGGCGATAAGCATCTGACTATTGATAAGTCGGTTGAAATAGCCTAAGCAATGTTGAGATTTTCATGGATATCGAATAAAAGATATATTTGATTAACTGATGTTATTCGATTGAAGCACAATAGATTATATTCATAGTTATGATGATGACTGACATGGCAGAGCCTAATATCAAAAATTTAGATTTAGTCATTAGCCTTCTGCTTGATCTGAGTAGTTAACTCGTCACAGTTTTCGGGAAATGTAGGCAAATTAGCACCCAGCAAATTGGGATGGATATTTAAAAACGATTTAAAATAAAAAAAGAAATTGATTAGTGTTCACATGCCTAATAAATTAAGCATGTGATTGTATCTATCAATAAATAATCAATATCACGACTTATAAGGTTTGGCATGGCGTAATTGATGCAGTACTGAAACCAGTAGGTCGATTTCCTCAGTGGTGTTATAAAACGCCAAAGACGGGCGTACAGTGCGTTCTACACCAAAACGGCGCAAGATCGGTTGAGCACAATGATGCCCTGTACGAACTGCAATCCCATATTGATTCAAAACTTTACCCACTTCTTCAGTTTCATAACCTGCCAATGTAAATGACATCACACTGGCTTTGTTCAAAGCAGTACCAATTAAACGCAAGCCTGAAACGCTTTGTAGTGCATGTTGACCATATTCAAGCAAGTCATGTTCATAACGTGCAATATTATGGATACCAATACTTTCTACATATTCTAGCGCAGCACCCAGACCGACTGCATCTGCGATATTTCCTGTACCTGCTTCAAATTTATTCGGTGCAGGTTGGTAAATCACATTTTCAAAAGTTACGTCTTGAATCATATTACCGCCACCTTCCCAAACAGGCATGGTGTCGAGTAATTCAGATTTGGCATAAACTGCACCAATACCTGTAGGACCGAAGACTTTATGCCCAGAGAACACAAAGAAGTCAGCGTCTAATGCTGTCACATTAGTTGGCATGTGCGAAACAGACTGCGCACCATCAATTAAAACACGTACACCTGCAGCATGTGCAAGGGCAATGATTTCTTGAGTTGGTGTCACTGTACCTAAAGCATTAGATACCTGAGTGATTGAAACAAGTTTAGTTCGAGGATTAAGCAGTTTTACAAATTCCTCAATTTGAATTTGACCTGTATCATCCACAGGGATTACACGTAATTTCGCACCAGCTTCTTGGGTCAGTTGGAACCATGGGACAATATTGGCATGATGTTCAAGGTGCGAAACGATGATTTCATCGCCTGCTTGAATATTTTGCTTGCCCCATGATTTTGCAATCAAGTTAATGCCTTCAGTCGTACCACGAACAAAGACAATATTTTTTGCTGCAGGCGCACCAATAAAATGAGCTACCACATCACGTGCATGTTCATAAGCATCACTGGCACGTGCTGCAAGTTCATGCGCTGCACGGTGAATGTTCGAATTTTCATGTTCATAAAAATATGAAATACGATCAATCACAGCTTTAGGTTTATGCGTTGTTGCTGCATTGTCTAACCAAACCAATTGCTTACCATTGACACGTTCTTGCAAGATTGGAAAATCTTTACGAATTTGCAAAATATCAATCGGTTGATAATTTTGTGCTGTCGTTGGGATTTGAAAATCAGAATGTGGGCGAACAGTTTCAATAGTTGGAGATTGTAGAAAATAATAACCAGATTCTGTTGTAGCAGGTTTGTCATTACGATCTTGCAATATACCACGTAATTGATGGTCATCCGTCACATGAAAATTGTCAAAAGCATACGGGTTTTTCAATACATCGACTTGCGCAGAATTTGTATTTACTGTTTGATGACTCACAGCTTCAGGCTGTGGCAAATCCAAAAAGTAGTAATTCGACGATGCATTGCTTGGTGTCGCAGCAGGCACATTTGCAGGTGTAGATTGCTGTGGTAATAAATTTGTTAGTGCGCTTGGTGCAAAAGACAAATCTAAACCATGTGTTGCTGCTAACGGATCAGGCGTATTCGCACCACCGAGAATCGGCGCAGAAGATAAAATTCTACGCTCAGGATGGTCAGCTGTTGGCTCAATAAAATGTTGTGTTGAATTTGGATTTAAGTTTGCCTGTTCCACAATCGCGGGGATTCGACCTGATAATGCAGCAATCGGGTCTTTTGGCTGTGGTTGATGGCTAGGTAAATCAAAGTTAAAACCTTGTGGATTTTGCTTTGGTAATGCCGAGAAAAATTCCGCAGCTAGCTGTGCAATCACAGATTCACTGATCGGTGCATCAGGTGCACTCGAAGAAATATCTGCAGTGGGTTGATTACTTGTAAGTTGTTGGATAGTCATGGTACTTGTCTACCTCCACATCTTCTAGCACAGCAAGCGCATCGTCTGTCAGTACAGCAAGAGAGCAATAGAGTGAAATCAAATAAGATGCGATTGCATTACGGTTGATGCCCATAAAACGTACAGACAAGCCCGGTGCTTGTTCACCCGCAAGACCTGGTTGGAATAGACCAACAACACCTTGACGTTTTTCACCTACGCGAAGCAGGATGATTTTAGTTTTACCATCTTCTACTGGGATTTTATTTGACGGAATCAGTGGAATACCACGCCAAGTAATAAACTGCGAACCGAACAAGCTGACTGTTGGAGGTGGAACACCACGACGTGTACATTCACGACCAAAAGCAGCAATTGCATCTGGATGTGCTAAGAAAAACCCTGGTTCTTTCCAAACTTTACGCAACAAGTCATCTAAATCATCTGGCGTTGGCGCACCTGTCAAGGTCGAAATACGCTGATCATCTGCAACACTTGCCAATAAACCGTATTCTGGATTATTGATCAATTCACTTTCTTGTCGTTCTTTGATGGTCTCGATGGTTAAGCGGAGTTGTTCTTTGATTTGATCATGTGGGCTGCTGTATAAATCAGACACACGTGTATGAATATCTAATACAGTAGAAACACCATTTAAAAAATATTCACGAGGATTAACTTCATAATCAACAAAGGTTTGAGGTAATGTTGCTTCATCGCGTTGAGTACAAGCCACTTGAATATCATCGGTATTACTGACTTTATTTACACGGTAAATACCCGCTTCTACAGGTGTCCATTGTAATAAATGTGTGAGCCAACGTGGGGTAATAGTCGAAAGCTGGGGAACTGTTTTTGTGGCATTTGCGAGCTGACGAGCAGCTTGATCATTTAATGCTTGGCGTGGTGTCTCTTGGTGTTTTGCCATGAAGAATCCTATTTATCAGTTAATTGAGTTCATTACGTTATGCGTTATTTTGAATGGCGAATCTGAGAGTTTTTACAGCTCCTTGTTATAAAAATGATGAAAATATTGTCTTATATTTGGTTCCAAATCCTACATGAGTAAGATGACGATTAGAAAGTTTTATTACACAATCACTTCTATTTTAAAGTGCTGTAAAACTGAATGATTGTGAATGAAACTACTAAGCTTATTCAAAAAATAAGGGTTTATTCTTGAACCCACGGCAAATTATGAAAACGCCAGCCATTAAATGAACCACGATGCTCATTTTCATCGATGTCACCTTCAAAACCTTGCTCAATATTGTAGATATTTTCAAAGCCAGCATTGAATGCGACATTTGCAGCAGCAGCAGAACGCTTACCACTGCGGCAGAGTAGAAGGATGATTTTATCTTTCCCAACTTTGCTTTCTAACTCTTTGGCAAAGCGAGGATTACGATTTAAGGCAGTACCTGTTGCCCAAGGAATATGAATAGTTTCCTTAACATAGCCAACAAATTTACGCTCTTCATTGGTTCGAACATCAACAATTTCGACTAAACCTGCTTGAAATAAAGACCAAGCTTCATGTGGTAAAACTGTACCTGTAAATTCTAAATAATGATCTTCGACACGTTGTTTTGCTTGTTCAAAGATCTCTTGGATTTGAGCCGTATTTAATTCAGTAAAATGTTGCTGGTTTAAACTATTCATTACGATTGCCTTTCATCAAATTCGAGAATTTACATTCCCGATTGTTCTGTGTATCAGATCTATTGATAACAACTATAATGATTTTATATATTCTATAAATTAATAAAAATTGAATTACTTATTCTTATTTGTGAAATAAAACTTAATTATATTTTGATATATCAATATATGAAGAATGTTTATCTAATAGTGAGCTAATAAAATACTATTTACGCAGAAGAATTGAATAATGAATCCAAAATGTGTTTGATTATTCGTCGCACATAAGCTTCTTTCGTCATTATTTATATCTTTCTTCTTCTCGTTGAGTATGGGGAGAGAGCTAGATTGATAAAAGAGGTTTAATTATTTACAGGTTAATCGGTTGAAACTTGATTATCCATAAGTGAAAAAATTCAATTATTTAGATAATGATAAAGACATAAATTGCAGGCACACCAATGACCCAATGGAACATTCAAAATATCGTCACAGAATTACAGCAAGCTCGTAATGAATGGCGAACACAGCAAAAAAGTCTTAAAGATTTTGGTGGGCGTGAATTGCCGTCCAAAGAAGAAATCAAAAAAATTATGAATGATTTATGTGGTGTTCTATTCCCAATGCGTTTAGGACCACATGATTTACGTCAGCAAAGTGAAAATTTCTATATTGCTCATACGCTTGAAAAGACCTTATATGCATTACAGGAGCAGGTGAAGCTTAATTTAACCTATGATTATAAGTATAAAAAACATCATGAAAATATAGATGTTATAGACGTGCTTGCACAGAGTACTGTCAGTGAATTTGCACAAAAACTCCCCGATATTCGCCGTATTTTAGATACAGATGTGATCGCTGCCTATGATGGCGATCCTGCTGCACGAAGCGTTGACGAAGTTTTGTTATGTTATCCGGGGATATTGGCGATTATTTACCACCGTATCGCACATGAATTTTATAAAAAAGATTTGTCGTTATTGGCGCGTTTAATTGCAGAAATTGCACATTCTAAAACAGGGATTGATATTCATCCTGGAGCGCAGGTTGATCAAGGTTTCTTTATTGATCATGGAACAGGTGTGGTGATTGGTGAAACCTGTATTATTGGTAAAAATGTCCGTATTTATCAGGCAGTGACATTAGGTGCGAAGCGCTTTGAGGTCGATGATTCTGGTCGTTTGCAAAAAGAATATGCACGCCATCCAATCGTCGAGGACAATGTGGTGATTTATGCAGGAGCAACAATTCTTGGACGTATTACTATCGGACAGGGCGCAATTATTGGTGGTAATGTCTGGATTACTCAAAGTGTTCCTGCAAATAGTGCTGTTTCACAAAGTTCAGCGACGAAATCGCAAGTGTAGAAAATTATCGCCTAATTAAAATCTTGGTGAATTTTTCAAAAGTTTACCAAGATAATAAGCGTATTGCGCAAATTCAAAATAACCCATTATTTTCGATAAAAAATCCCCACTTCTTAAAATAAATATAAGTACTGTATTTTTAAGTATACTAATTAATTGATTTTAAGTTATTTTTTCTAGTTGGTTCTAGACCCATATTTGAAATTTATAAAATTATTAGAATCAACTACGTGAAAATTGATTAATAACCACAATTATTCAGAACAGTCATTGTAATTAAGATTGATAATGATTTACTTAAATTCAACATTGTTCTTATTTTCAAATATTTGAATCACCTTTATCCTAAATAAGAGATTTGTTCATGATTGTTTATTTGTTTTACTTTTCACACTATGTGAGGTGTTAGAGAAATAAAATGGATTGATGAAAGAAATCGAGTACAGCGACAAACGCTTCAAAGTACAAACGGATTATATTTGCAGAAAACTGACTTGAAAATACATGAATAAGGACGCATATTAATACTGATATGTATGCTGAGTATTTTTATTAAGTTTTTGAAAAATATATAAAATAATTTCACCATCATCCCTTGAAATCCGAAAAAGCATTCCCATTTATTATTCAAGTACATAATATGTTGTGAGGAATAACAATAATGCGATTTGAAAAATTTACGAACCGTTTACAGCAAGCTTTATCAGATGCACAATCTTTGGCAATGGGTAATGATAATACCGCCATTGAAGGTATTCATATTTTATCTGCACTGTTGGAAGAACCTTCTAATTTAAGTTTATTACAACAGTCAGGTGCAAATTTACCTGAGCTAAAAGCAAAACTGCAAAAAGCGATTAACGATGCAGCAAAAATTGGTACACCAACAGGTGATATTAACCTCAACCCTGAAGCTGTCCGTGCACTGAATTTAGCAGACAGTTATGCACAAAAAGCAGGTGATGAGTTTTTATCAACAGATTGGGTAATTCTGGCGCTTGCTGAAACAGGTGCAACAAAAACATTATTAACAGGCGTTGGTGTTACAACTGACAAACTGCGTAAAGCAATTGAAAATATTCGAGGTGGTGAGCAAGTTATGGCGAATAATCATGAAGATCAACGTGATTCGTTAAATAAATATACTGTTGACCTGACTGAACGAGCATTGTCAGGCAAGCTTGATCCTGTCATTGGTCGTGATGAAGAAATTCGCCGTACCATTCAGGTATTGTCGCGCCGTACCAAAAATAACCCTGTGTTAATTGGTGAACCAGGTGTGGGTAAAACTGCCATTGTTGAAGGTTTGGCACAGCGTATTGTAAATGGTGAAGTCCCTGAGAGTCTGAAAGGTAAACGTGTTTTATCGCTCGATTTGGGTTCATTGCTTGCTGGTGCAAAATACCGTGGTGAATTTGAAGAACGTCTAAAAGCAGTGTTGAAAGATTTAGGAAAATATGATGGCGAAATCATCCTATTTATTGACGAATTACATACGCTTGTAGGCGCAGGTAAAGGCGATGGTGCAATGGATGCAGGTAATATGTTGAAACCTGCATTGGCACGTGGTGAGTTGCGCTGTGTAGGTGCAACCACTTTAGATGAGTATCGTCAGTTCATTGAAAAAGATGCTGCTTTGGAACGTCGTTTCCAGAAAGTATTGGTCGATGAACCGAGTGTTGAAGATACCATTGCGATTTTACGTGGCTTAAAAGACAAATATGCGACGCATCATGGTGTGCAAATTTTGGATTCTGCGATTATTGCAGCAGCGAAAATGTCACATCGTTACATCACCGATCGTCAATTGCCTGACAAAGCAATTGATTTAATTGATGAGGCTGCATCACGTATTAAAATGGAAATCGACTCTAAACCAGAGCCGCTTGATCGTTTGGATCGCCGCTTAATTCAATTGAAAATGCAGTTGGAGGCAGTGAAAAAAGATGAGGATTCAGTTTCTAAAGCTGAAGTTGAACATCTTGAAAAGCAAATTGCAGAAGTTGAAAGAGAATACAGTGATTTAGAAGAGGTTTGGATTGCCGAAAAACGCTTAGTTGATGGTACAAATCAAGCTCAGATTGAACTTGATAAAGCGCGTACAGCCTTTGAAAAAGCGCAGCGTGAAGGTGATTTGGCAGAAGCAAGTCGTTTGCAATATGGTGTGATTCCAGAGCTGCAAAAACGCTTGAATGAAGAAGAAGTTGCGGAAGTGAATGAAGAGCCAAAACTGATTCGTACCAAAGTCACTGAAAATGAAATTGCAGAAGTGGTGAGTGCTGCAACAGGGATTCCTGTATCGAAAATGCTGCAAGGTGAACGTGAAAAACTATTGAATATGGAGAGTTTTTTACATAACCGTGTTGTTGGTCAGGATGAAGCTGTCGTTGCAGTATCTAACGCAGTACGTCGTTCGCGTGCAGGCTTGTCCGATCCGAACCGTCCAAGTGGTTCATTCTTATTCCTTGGACCTACAGGTGTTGGTAAAACTGAGCTGACCAAAGCACTGGGTAATTTCTTATTTGACAGTGATGATGCGATTATTCGTATCGACATGTCCGAGTTTATGGAGAAACACTCTGTGAGTCGCTTGGTTGGTGCACCTCCAGGCTATGTTGGATATGAAGAAGGCGGTGTTTTAACAGAAGCCGTACGCCGTAAACCATACAGCATTGTGTTATTTGACGAAGTTGAGAAAGCACATCCAGATGTATTTAACATCTTACTGCAAGTGTTGGATGATGGTCGTTTAACGGATTCGAAAGGTCGCTTAATTGACTTTAAAAATACCGTAATTGTAATGACTTCGAACTTGGGTTCGATAGATGTACGTGAGTTGGGTGAGGGTGCAAGTGATGAGGATGTTCGTGCAACGGTTCTAAATGCCGTATCACAGCATTTCCGTCCAGAATTCATTAATCGTATTGATGAATTGGTGGTATTCCACTCACTGAAAAAATCTCAGATTCGTGGTATTGCCGATATTCAGTTAGATCGTTTACGTTCTCGTTTAAGTGAACGTGACATCGGATTGAAAGTGGATGATGAAGCTTTTGATATTCTGATTGATGCTGGTTTTGATCCTGTTTATGGTGCGCGTCCTTTAAAACGTGCGATCCAACAGCAGATTGAAAATCCATTGGCTCAGAAAATTCTGGCAGGAGATTTTATTGCCGGAGATACTATCTTAGTCAGTGCTGAAGATGGTCGGCTGAATTTTGGTAAATTGAAATTGAGTTAATCCATTCAAATAAAGTCTTTCATTATCTAAACATTAAAAAAGCCAATTGTCGTCAGACAGTTGGCTTTTTTGTTTAACTACATTTAAAAATAAATGTTCAATTCTATTTACAATATTTTTACATAATACCTATTGTCGGGTTTTTTAATCAATTTATTGCAACAAGCATTAAAAATTGTTAATTTTTATATAGGAATAATAAAAAAACGTAAGGTGAGTCAAGATGATCAATGATATGGAAAAATCAGATTATTTAAAAATACTTTGTCTGATGTTGATGACATTGAGTTCATCTAATCTAGCAGCAAAAAATTCATTAGATGATAATAGTTTGGCTGAACAATATGTTGGTTTAGCAAAGCTTTCTCCAATTATTATTAATGCAGTGAAGCAAGATGCACAGCAACCTGTAGATGAGCAAAATAAGATGCATGGGGAAGTTGCCAAAGAACAAGCCGATAAAGCAAAAAAAGATGAAATTTATACGACAGTATTGACTGATTTTGAATGGCAGAAAAAAGATCCTGACGCTAATAAGCCATCAGATAAATACTTAAAACCTTATGATAAATTTAGATTAATAGAAGTTGGTTATAATCCATATCAACGCCATGACGTCAGAGTCACGACCGCAGATCGGATAACGATCTATATCGGTCATGAAATTGACGGTGTGGGCTTTAAATAGTCTTTAATTAGACTATTTAAACTGGGTGATGTTGGATAATCCAAGCTTTATGAATTTTTAGATTACGTTTGAAATCTAAACCAATGGTTTCACTGGTAATTTCTTGCACATTAAACATCGCTTGAACTTCTTCATCCATCTCAAAACCACGATAGTTGTTCGAGAAGTATAAAGTACCCTCAGTGGTTAGACGGTTCATCGCACGTTTTAATAGAGAGTTATGATCACGTTGAACGTCGAAAGTACCATGGAACTTTTTAGAGTTTGAGAATGTTGGTGGGTCAATAAAGATCAAGTCATATTGTTCATGACCTTCTTTTAACCATTCAAAACAATCACTTGAGAAAAATTGATGTTGCTGATCTGCATGGTCTACAGTTAAGCCATTCAACACAAAGTTTTCTTTAGACCAGTTTAGATAAGTATTTGATAGATCGACACTTGTTGTACTTGCAGCACCACCGAGTGCAGCATGTACGCTTGCAGTGGAGGTGTAGCTATATAGATTAAGGAAGTGTTTTCCTTTTGCTTCCGCTGCAATACGTAAACGCATTTGACGGTGATCTAAGAATAAACCTGTGTCTAAATAATCTGTTAAATTGATTAAGAGTTTTGCTTTACCTTCCTGAACAATAAAACGCTTAGAAGCCGTACTTTGCTTCTCATATTGGGTTTTACCTTCTTGGCGAGCTCTGGTCTTAATGAAAATAGCATCACGTCCTAAACCAGTTACTGCACGAATTGCAGCCAAAGCTAAATTAAAACGTTTTTTTGCTTTTTCAGGATCAATTATTTTTGGTGGTGCATATTCTTGGACATGTAAGCGTTCACCGTATAAATCAACAGCAACGTTAAAGTCTGGTAGATCTGCATCATATAGACGTAAGCAATGGATGCCTTCTTTCACAGCCCATTTTTTTAAGCTTTGCATATTTTTTTGCAAACGATTGGCAAAGTCTTCTGCGCCTTCAATTGCTTCAAATTGCTGTGGTTGCCAATTTTCTAAGAATGGTTTTATAACCGCTGTTGGCTTGATTTCACCCAAGCGAATATAAATTGGCAATTTACCATTCATCAAACGTACAGTTTGTGGATTGTTAAATGCCATAACGTCGGCTTGTTCAATTTGCGATGCAATCACTGCTGCATATTGGTTAGGAAAATTCTTTTGTAATAATCCAGATAAACCTAAATAGAGTGCTTTATTTGAAGCTTTTTCACCTAAACGTTCGCCATAAGGTGGATTCGTTACGATAAAAGCAGTTTTGCCTTCAGCTTCAAAGTTTGGCCAATCAGCCATGGTACGTTCTTCAATTTGAATATGATCAAGTAAAGATTCGAAACCTGCAGCGATAATATTTTGCTTGGTGGCTTTTACCGCTTCCCAATCTGCATCATAAGCATAGAATTGCGGTAAATCATTTTGCATTGCTGCTTGATGACGATCTTCAGCTTCTACTTTAATTGACATCCAAAGGTCATGGTCGTGACCATTCCAACCATTGAAACCAAAACGACGAACTAAACCAGGCGCACGATCCGTTAAAATCATTAACGATTCAATGATGAATGTCCCTGAACCACACATTGGGTCGAGGAAAATATCTAGATTACGATCTTTTAATTTAGCTTTTTGTAGAATTGCAGCAGCAAGATTTTCTTTAATCGGTGCATCGGTCATATAACGACGATAGCCACGTTTATGCAACGAATCACCAGACAAATCTAAGAAATAGGTATGCTCAGTTTTTCCTGCCAATACATAAAGTGTAATTTCAGGTTGTTTCGTATCAACATTTGGGCGGCGACCTACAGCTTCCATAAAGGAATCTACCACACCATCTTTGGTGCGAAGTGTTGCAAATTGCGTATTGACCATAATGTCGCGTTCCGCATGTAAGCGGATGGCAAATGTACTTTGTGGTGCAAAAATAAGCGACCAATCAAAGTTTATTGCACCTTCGTAAAGTTCTTCTGCGACATCACGGGCATCATGGGTAAAATCAAGTGCATGGGTGTGAATAGGGGTAAGCACACGTGAGGCTAAACGTGACCACATGCAAATGCGGTAAGCATCTTCAAGTTTACCTTTAAAAATTAATCGCCCAGGGAATCGTTCGATATTTTGAACACCTAAACCTTCAATTTCTTCTTGTAGTAAGGTTTCTAGTCCATCCGCACAGGTGACCCAATATGTAGAAAGACGTGGTTTCGAATTCATGAACAATTTCCAAAGACAGTAAAGCAATAGAATATTTTAACGTATTTTGAGCATGAAAACTTGCGGTTTGAAGGCGGAATAGTTTTTTTTTAGAGAATTGTCTTAAATTGCTCATAAAATTAAAAATAATTGTTTGAAATGCCGTCGATTATTTATATTAAAGAAATAGTCAATAAAAATGTCCAAGATCGTCAAGAGCTTAAATTTTCTGATGATCATTTTTATTATTAATATCCATTTTATTGAGCCATATGGATTTAATCGCTTTCAGCTGTGTTATTCATCCTGGGTTAAAACATATTTTTGGGATGCGACCCTTAGTTTTAAATTTCTATCAATGAGCTCAACAATAGCTAAAATTGGTACACAAATTGCTTAATTACTCTCCATAAAGGTCAGCATTTTGACCCAAATTATATTTGAATTTTAAATTGATTAATGAGGGGATTTTTATGCAATCAGTAAATAGTTTTGGATTTATTGCACATGCCGATGCTTTTTCTATTGGAACATTGATATTGGCTCGTTTACGACGTGTTACTGGGCGAGTGATTGATGTTATGTATCTCGTGGAAAATAAAGCCTATGCACAGTATATTGTTGATTTATCATTAGTCATTCAAGACTCTGAATTAAACCGTCAAGCTTTACGTTTAAAATACTTATTAGATATTGAATCTCCAAATCAAGCAGAAGAGACAATAGAATCTGTTGAAATCCTTGATGTTGAAGAAGATCAGTCCGAGAATATTTCCTGTGCAACAGAAGAAGAAATCTACCAAGCACAGGTATCACATCACTATATTGGTGCATTACGATAATTTTGGTTCTTTGTTGCATCCCATGTTTAGCGTTAAGGCTTTGAATGCTTTGTTTAATAGATATTGCAGACTCTCATTGAGTGTGTTTTACAATTTATCCAATATGAATTGTTTTGTTCATTTGATTGATTAAAGCAATTCAAAAATACCTTTAGATTATGATCAACGAATTTTCAAAATATTAAATAGTCGGTTTGGAAATACTTATAGCGAATATTTGATCGGAAGATCGCTATTTGTTTTAAGTATATTGCTGTCTAAATCTGAAATGTGACTCGTAGCAATACAAATATTTAAAAAAATGTATTTTATACAACTGTTGTCCAAAACTTCATCTGCCAAAGCCAAAACATTTCTGTATAATACGTTAACTTAGCACCTCAGGAATCTCTCATGCACTTGGCGGCATTGCATAAACCGAGTCAGATTCAACTCAATAAAGATGGTAATTTAAAACATTTCCTCACCATCGATGGTCTTTCTAAAGAAACCCTCACCAAAATTCTCGATACAGCTCATTCTTTTATTAATGATCAAAACCAACTGATTACGACACCTCTATTGGAAGGTCGTACAGTGATGAATTTATTTTTTGAAAATTCAACACGTACCAGAACAACATTCGAAGCTGCTGCAAAACGTTTATCGGCAAATGTTTTAAATATTGATATTGCTCGTTCAAGTACTTCAAAAGGGGAAACACTGCGAGATACGCTTTGGAACCTTGAGGCGATGGCGGCAGATATATTTGTCGTACGTCATTCTTCATCGGGTTCTGCGCATTTTATTGCAGAAACTGTTTGTCCACATGTGGCAATTATTAATGCAGGCGATGGTCGCCATGCTCATCCAACGCAAGCGATGTTGGATATGTTAACCATCCGTCGTGAAACCAAGAAAAAATTCGAAGACATTAGCTTAGCCATTATTGGCGATATTAAGCATTCTCGTGTAGCACGTTCTGATATTGCAGCTTTGCAAACTTTAGGTTGTAAAGATATTCGTGTGATTGCACCGAATACATTATTACCTTACGGCTTTAGTGAGTTTGGCGAAGGTGTGCGCTTGTTCAATAACATGGAACAAGGGATTAAAGATTGCGATGTGATTATTACTTTACGTATTCAAAATGAACGTATTGATTCTCCAGCACTTTCATCACAAGCCGAATTCTACAAAATGTATGGTTTGAATAAAGAACGCCTTGCTATGGCAAAACCTGATTGTATCGTCATGCACCCAGGACCAATGAATCGTGGTGTAGAGATTGATTCAAGTATTGCAGATGGTGCGCAATCTGTGATTTTGCATCAAGTGACCAATGGTATTGCGGTACGTATGGCGGTATTGGCTTTGGCAATGCAAGGTCAACTACAAGAAAAAGGTTTGTTAGAAGCGATTGCAGTTTAGGGACGGGATAAAAGTCATGAGTATTGTAAAAATTGAAAATGTACGTCTCTTAGACCCAATTAATAAAACAGACAGCATTGAAACGGTTTATCTTGAAAATGGTAAATTTGTAGAAGCATCAACAGATATTGCCGAAACTATTGATGGTCAAGGTAAATGGTTAATGCCGACCATGGTTGACTTATGTGCACGCTTACGTGAACCCGGTCAGCAACAACATGGAACGCTAAAGTCTGAAGGTAAGGCTGCACGTGATAATGGTATTTTACATGTCATTACACCACCAGATTCAAAGCCAATTGTACAAGATAATGGTGCGCTTATTCATGGGCTTGTAGAGAAAGCCATGGTTGATGGTGGAATCTATTTGCATGTTATCGGTGCGCAAACTCAAGGTTTAAAGGGTAAACAGCCATCCAATATGGCAGGATTGAAAAAAGGTGGATGTACTGCCGTTTCAAATGCTTATGCTACTTTTGAAAATGATGATGTCACTATTCGTACACTTGAATATGCAGCAGGTTTAGACCTGACAGTGGTGTTCTATCCAGAAGAATATCAAATTGCCAAAGATGGTTGTGTACATGAAGGCTTTATTGCATCACGTCAAGGCTTACCAATGATCCCAGTGATTGCAGAAACTATTGCGATTGCTAAATATTTGTTAATGGTAGAAGTGACAGGTGTTAAAGCCCATTTTGGATTAATTTCAGCTGGTGCATCTGTAGAGTTAATTAAAATTGCCAAAGACAAAGGTTTGGCTGTGACTGCGGATGTGGCAATGCATCAATTGCATTTAACTGAGCAATTGATTGATGGATTTAATTCTTTAGCGCATGTTCGTCCTCCATTACGTGCTGAAAAAGATAAAGAATTGCTACGTCAGGGTGTGAAAGATGGCGTTATTGACTCAATTTGCACCCATCATGAGCCATTAAGTAGTTCTGCAAAACTTGCTCCATTTGCAGAAACTTTACCAGGGATCAGTGCTTTTGATACTTATGTATCTTTTGGTGTGAAATTGGTAACAGAGGGTTTATTTGAGCCTTTAGAATGGGTTGAAAAAGTCACTCTTGCTCCTGCAAAAGTGGCCAATATGGTGGAGCGTTGGAGCCAAGAATCGGGTTGGATTTTGGTTGATCCCAAACTGGAGTGGACTGTAAATAAAGAAAGCATTATTTCTCAAGGCAAGAACACACCTTTAATCAATCAAAAAGTTTATGGAAAAGTAATTCAAACTTTCATAGCTTAGACTGCATTTTTAATCTATTTTTTTAAGTCAGCTTAGGCTGGCTTTTTTTATTTCTAGTAAAAACTTAACGATAAGTAATAAAAAATTGGCTACAAAAAACTCTTATAAATCTCACCTTGAAATAATTAGAATAAAAATTCGCCAATAAATGATTATTTTCATATTACAAAACAAAAATGACACAGGAGTGTTGAGTAGATGAATATTATTGAATTGTTAAAAGATCAAGTGACATCGAAGGTATTACAGGGTGACAATCATTTTCAGGATGAAAAAATCGGCGCTTTAAGTGCTTTTTATCCTATTCTATTAACCATATTAAAATCTAAACCTGAGCTCATTCAAACTTTACAGCAAAACCTAAATCCACGTTTGGGTGATGTTTTTAGCAATCATTTCGAATCTGTGAGTAAATTTATTGGGCTGGTCGGTGGGGATGCACCTAGCCATGAAATTGAAAAAACATTGAATCACTCAATTACTCCAGCTTTATCTTTACTGGCAGATCAAGCTGGTTCAGATGATAAAAATGTCCTTTTTAATTTTATTAAATCTCAGTGGGGAAATATCGAAGCTGCTTTACCTGCATGGGCGACAGGCTTTTTTTCTATGCTTGGTCTGAGTGTTGCTGGCCTAGGCTTTGGCTCGCAAGCTGCAGCTTCTTCTGCGGTTCAACCAGTCGTTACACCACCACGAACTACGCAAGCCGCGATTGATCCAGAACCGAAAAAAAGTAATTGGTTGTGGCCAATTATTGCATTGTTAGTTCTTGCTGCGCTTGCGGCACTGTTCCTTAAGCAATGTAGTAATAAAACACCTGTCGCTTCTGGTGCAATATCTACCGATAACGCAACGCAACCTGCAGTCGAGTTACAAGCTGCTGAATTACACATTGCGACAGATGCAGAAGGAAAACTGAGTAATTGTCAGGCTTCATCTAGTAGCCAAAGTTTATTGGATAAACTTAAATCTAGTGTTGCAGCAATTTTTAATCAAGCAGATCAATGTCAATCTGTGGTCAATGCAGCTTATGCAGGCGACTTAACAGATCAAAATGCACTTGATCATGTTTTAACAAAAATTAAAGGCATCCCAAATGCTTCAGTTGCTTGGATTGATAATCAATTGACTATTTCTGCACCTAATTTAGCGCATGCACAAAAATTTGCAGATGAAATTAAAGGTTTAGTGCCAAATTTACAAGTAACAGCAAATCAAACTGCAGGTACTTCTGGGAATTCAATGGTAAGTGTCGATACAAGTAATACGCAAGCAAATCAAGCACTTTCAAATATTAAAACAGATAAAGCCAATGTGGATGATGTTGTTTCGGCATTGAATTTACAAGTCATTAATTTTGCGACGGGTTCTGCACATATTCCAGATAGCAATAAAGTCATTCTTGATAAAGCTGCAATTTTACTGAAACAACTTCCTGATGCAAAATTGGTGGTAAAAGGTTTTACAGATAATGTAGGGAATGAAGATTTAAACAAAAATTTATCTGAAAAACGTGCCAAGTCTGTAGTGGTCTATTTAATAGAAAAAGGTGCAACTCCATCGCAATTGACTGCTGAAGGACATGGCCAAGACAACCCAATTGCAGATAACTCAACCAAAGAGGGGCAATTCAAGAATCGTCGAATTGAATTTGCAGTGTCAAATTAACAGAATCAATCAAATGAGTTTTGATTAAAAATATAAAAGTTAACTAAAAACCCTCGATTATGTCGGGGTTTTTTAGTTAGACTACGCATATTCAAAATAATACTTTGATTTAATTTTTCACAAAACAAAGACAAAATGGTTTGTATAATGAATAAACTCACATTAATTAGCGCAATATCTGCAACTTTACTGCTTTCTGGGTGTGACTTCTTTAAAAAGAAAAAAGAAGAATCTAGTTCAGCTCTTTCTGAATGGAGTTGTACGAATCCAACCAATATTGATCAAATTCAAAAATATCTTAAAGATCAGTATTTACAAACAGTGAGTAGTGGTTTGGCAAATTCAGGCTATGAGGCGGATCAAGCTTTATTGCAAAAAATCAATAATGGTCTGAAATTTGAAATAAAAAATGTCAGAACAATCACTGAAGATCCATCTAAAACTAATCAGTTAGAATGTGAAAGTCAGTTGGTTGTGCAATTTCCAAAGGGTTTGCAACAACGTGCTGAAAATGCCTATAGCGAAAATAGTAGTAATTGTCACGATGAGGGGTGTGAAGGTGAAGGTGAAGGCAGTTATCAATCTTTACGTGAATATATTGAAGCAACTGAGTCTAAACTGGTTTTAAATAATGATCAGCTGAAAGGAAAGTTTAACTACAACATTGTCAAAACAGATAAAGAAGGTTTAACTTTAGATGTTCTTAATCAAGAAGCTGTAGTCAATGGTGTGGTCTTTGTTGCGACTAAGGCGGTTCAATATGCTGCCTATGTTGCCGAAAATAAAAAAATAAAAGAGAGTGAACAATCATCTCAAATTGAAAATGCTGAGCAAACTGAGCTCGCACAAAAAGCGATGGATATTCGCAAGAAAGAATTAGATGATGATAAATTAAAACAAGTTGATCGTTTAAACCAAGCATGGGACAAGTTGACAGATGAGCAAAAAGCACAGCTTCAGCAGGATCAGTCAGAATGGTTTGAAAAACGTGATGTAGATTGTAGGGTGATTTCACAAAAATATGTTGGTCAAATTAGTGAAAATGAGCGTGAAACTTACCAAAGTCAGTATAACTATTGGGATGATGCAATGCGCCAACAGAACAAAGATATGGAATACAGTAAATGTTTTAATAAACGTACAGCTGAACGTAGCGTTTATTTGAATAATCTATTTAACTAAATCTAAGATGCATTAAATTTAGTGATTTTATGAGAGGGACGAATTGATTCGTCCTTTTTTGATTGGCATGTTGTAATGGAATTTAAAGAGTTTGAATATCTTATGCGTATTAGTTTTATTGGTGCTGGGCGAGTTGCAACACATTTAGCAAGTGCATTGTGCGAACAACATCAAATTATTCAAATATTTAGTCGCCATTTAGCACATGCAAAGACATTAGCTATTCAGCTAAATGCTGAAGCGATTTCAGAGTATTCTCAATTAAACGCACAAGTCGATTTAGTTATTGTTGCTGTGAGTGATCAATCAATTGCAGAAGTTATTGAAAGTATCAGCCCTTATCTCCAAGGTGTTTTTATTGTGCATACGTCTGGAAGTACAAATTTAAGTGTATTGACTCAATCACATGAAAAGTCTGGGGTATTTTATCCATTGCAGACCTTTAGTATAGGAAGAGCAGTGGATTGGGTAAATACACCGTTATTTGTAGAAGCGGTGCAAGCAGAGGATTTGGAGAGTTTGACAATTCTTGCAAATAGCCTAAGTCATCGAGTTTATCAATATAATTCTGAACAACGTCTAAGTTTACATTTGGCAGCTATATTTGCATGTAATTTTAGCAATTATTGCTATGATATGGCGAAGCAAGTGGTTGATGCTAAACAAGTCGATTTTAGTTTGCTTTATCCACTGATCGTTGAAACTGCCAATAAAGTCACCCAGAATGATCCTGAGCTTGTGCAGACGGGGCCTGCGATCCGAGGCGATCATAATATTTTAAATATGCACCAACAGATGTTAAATGATACAGATCGAGAAGATTTAAAAGCGGTTTATCAAATATTGAGTCAGCAGATTTTGAAACGACACTCACAGTAATAACTGTGAGTGTATTCAATTAGTTAATTGCAGCGTGATCTAAACCAATAGTGACAACTACGCCAATACAAAATAGCGCGCAATAAACAAAAAACCATAGAATCATGCGTTTGAAAGCTTTGTCAGAAATAGAACTATCCGCATATTGTGGTTTTTTAGGGCGTTTATCATCGTTCATCATAAAATCTCTTTATGCTTAATATAGTAGAATTATGTGGTGAAAATCCCCAATTCACTAGATACAAAATATTAGAAAAAAACTATAACAGATTAACTGTTAATATAAAATCTGTTATAAAAACTATTCTCATTGATTGATGTTGATTTTCACAATTTCGATTAATTTGTCCAAAGCATTTTGTATTTTTTCATTCATTTCAAAAGAGCAATTTATGCGGATAAAATGATTTTGCTGATTGGTAATATTAAACAGATTACTGGGAGCAACACTAATATTGTGCTGTAAAAGTTGTTGGTAAATCAGTTCACTATCCATATATTCAGGTAATTCAATCCAAAGGAAATAACCTGAAGGATAATAAATTGTTTTACATTGCTCAGGTAAATGACTTTTAAAATAGTTAAAATACTGTTTTTTATAGCGTTGTAATGTAGAGCGTAATGTTTTTAAATGTTTTTCATAATGCCGATGTGAAAGATATTCAACTAAGGCATTTTGAATAAACGGATTGACCGAAAGTGTACTCATTAACTGAATATGCTGAATATTTTCAGAAAATTTACCTGCATAAACCCATCCTATTCGGAAACCAGCGCCAAGTGTTTTTGAAAATGATGAACAATGTAAAACCCAATTTTGTTGATCAAAATATTTCATGGACAGTGGTTTTTTTTGATCATAATAAAGTTCTTCATAGACATCATCTTCGATTAAATAAATTTGATATTGATTCAGTAACTTAGCAATTTTGAGTTTAATTTCATCACTGACTGTAAAACCAATTGGATTGTGACTATTTAACATCAGCAAACAAACTTTGATTGGATATTTTAAAATCGCTTGTTCAAATGCTGCCAAATCAATCCCATGTTCAGGATGCTCAGGTATGGTAATTACTTTTAGCCCGAGCCGTTCAGCAGCTTGCCATGCGCCGTAAAAAATGGTTTGTTGCAGTAAAATGTAATCGCCTGTTTGTGTTAAGGCTTGCAGCGACAGATTTAAGGCATCTAAGCCACCTGAAGTGATGACGATATCAGAAGGATCAGTTGGAATACCTTGCATGGCATAGCGTTGAGCTATGATTTTCCTGAGTGCATAATTACCAGGTGGTAAACTGGGTGTCTGCTCATAACTACGGCGTTGTCTGGCCAATTGACCGAGCGATTGAATGAGTTTTGGCGAATAAAGTAGTTGGCTATTAGGAAATGCAGAGCCTAATGGAATAATAAATTCAGATTGCAGCGATTTTAAATATTTAAAAACAATAGAGTTAATTTCAATTTTGTCATTGATAGCGAGTACAGGATTGAGCCTTGTCGAGTGTTGTTCTGCTACAAAATAGCCAGATTTTGCTTTTGAATAAATTAAACCTTGCGCTTCTAATTCTTGGTAAGCATTCATCACGGTAATTAAACTTAAACCTGATTGCTCAGCTTGCTGGCGTAGCGAGGGCAGTTTTTCATGCGCTCTCCATGTGCTATTTTCTATGAGTTGTTTAAGACTATGCGCCAGTTGTTCAGATTTATACATTGAAGAATACAGCCGAAAAAATGAAATTTTAATATAACAGATTAGATAAATTCGGCTCAATCTGTTATATTTTTTTTATCGGTTTTTGTAGCTACATTTACCTCTTGTTTATTCTCAAAATAGTGGATAGGAACAATTGATAAATGGTGGGATAATGTTTGTTACAACTCAGTTAAATGCGCTTAACAACATTTTGACCGAAAAAGAATGTTCTGAGACTGTGATTAATCGCTTGGATCAATATTTTGTGAATATTGAAGCGACTTTGCTCAGAGCCAAAGTTTTACGTGATTTTTCGAAACAAAAGAATCACGCTATTATTCAGACTACGATTACAGAAAATGACATGAGTTTAGCTTATCTATTTTCCGTATTTGTTTTAGCAAATTTAAATAAAACAACAATTTATATGACCCCACTTACAGCCCAAATTCAACACATCCTACAACCATTTTATCAAGTTGAAAAAACGTTAAACCTTAAGCAAGAGACTGTTTTAGAAAGTTTGAATTTGTTTTTAGATTTTAGCAATGATGGATTTAATGATGTAGATTTTATTTATCTACAACTCATCAAGGCACTGACAAATGCAGAGGTTTCAACTGTTTTTTTAATTACAGATCAGTCTGTTCAACTCAAAAATATTATTGAAATAGAGCACTTTTTAAATGTACAAATTCTTATTATTCAAACAAAAAAGCAAGATTTAGATATCCAACAATTGAAAATGCAAAAATTACTCTTCAAAAGTAAGGATGATTTACATCATTCATTATCGAACCAATTTGCAGAAATAAATGCGCAACTGCTTTATTTATCAGGTTTATATCAATTGAAAGATGCCAAAAACTTGATTGAAGACATGTTTTATTCAGAACATATTTACGAAAAATTATCAGTTTATGCAGAGTTTATGCAAACCAAGATTCAAAATGATGCGCAGACTTTAAAGTTATTATTCACATTAAGCGCTTAATTCTGAATATAAAATAGTTTCTATTCATCATTTACTAATTTTAGCAAAGTGTTTAAATCGTTATAACTGAAGTGTAGAAATACGTGAAGTGTTTTGAATGAAATGATTAGAGAATTTGTTGAGTCAGGATTATTATTGTCTATGTGATTTGCAGGTTAAAGTTCAAGTAGCTCACTTTTATTTTGATCACATTTTAAATAAAAAAGAGATAAATATCAAATACTTACCTCTTAATCAAAACTATAATCAATTGCTATTTAAATTAATTAATTTTCTTGAAAAGAAAGTCATTAATCTTATGTCCAGCTTCTATACCACGGCGCTCAAATTTAGTTTGTGGACGCCATTCAGGGCGAGGGTAGCTATTCCCTTTACCTGCTAGGTTCTCTAAACGTGGACGATTGTCTAAAACGTCAAGCATCCATTCTGCATACGGTTCCCAGTCTGTTGCAGCATGAAAAGTTCCACCGATTTCAAGTTTTTCTTCAACCAGTGGCATACGGTCATGCGAAACAAAACGACGTTTAAAATGACGTTTCTTTTGCCAAGGATCAGGGAAGTAAAGTTGAATCGTATTGATGCTGTTGTCTGGCATTTCACGTAATACTTGAATTGCATCTGCATCTAAAACACGTAAATTTTTAACTTCTGCGACACTTGCCTCATATACGCATTGCGCAATCCCTGGAATATGTACTTCAATCCCAATGAAATTACGTTCAGGAAAGGCTTTTGCCATAAGTACCAATGAACGGCCCATACCAAAACCAATTTCTACAGTTAATGGATGTTCAGGATGTTCAAAATGCTGGCGTAAGTCACCAACTGGGTATTCCAAAATTAAATCGTGATGTTGTTCAAGCGCAGTACGTTGTGAGGTATTTAGCGGCATCGTTCTACGCATATATGTCACAATTTCACGGTGCTCATGCAAATTGTCTAACTCTACAACTTGCGCTTCAATTTGATCGTTCGACATAAGCAGGGTAATACTAAAAATCTAAAAGGCGTATTGTAAGACTTGAGCCTAGCAAGTCAAATTTTTTGATATATTCTATGAAAATTAATCCATATAAAAATGTCATAAAATATTCATGCAGTTGTCATTTATAAAAACTAACCTGCTTGGAATTTAAACAAAAGTTCAAAAATATGAAATTTTTAAAACCTCGTACACTAGCGCTTAGCCTTGCAGTTTTAGGTTGTTCATTCTCTGCTTCTGCACAATTGATGTTTAGCCAATATATTGATGGCTCGGCGAATAGAAAAGGCTTGGAAATTTATAATCCAGATACAGCAACAGTGAATTTAGCAGATTACGAAATCCGTCAGTTTAATAATGGTGAAGCTGTTAAATATCTGTCATTTCCATTGCAGGGTAGTTTGGGGAGTAAAAGTAAATTTTTGATAGGGCGCTCTGAATTACAAGCTGCTATTGGGGCAAAAGTGAATCAAGTAGCAAATTTAGGATTCAATGGTGATGATGCTTTAGTTCTTTATTATAAAGGTACGCCAGTAGATCGCTTTGGGCAATTGGGCGTGTTACCAACAACTGGTTGGGGAACATCGCTAACAGCTGTAAAAAATAGTTTTGAACGAATCAAAAAGGGCAATGATGTGGCATCTATTGATCCAACTGCTCAATTTAATTTAGAGGTTGAATGGTCAAAATGGTCTGATCAGAATGCATTTGATACATATCTAAATAGCGGAACAACAACGCCGCCTTTAATCACTCTGAGTTGTAGTGCTACAGATACACCCATTGCAGATCTACAGTCTGCTAAGCAAAATCAGCAATATACAGTTCGTGGTGTCATTACCGCAGATTATCGTTATGAAAATGGTTTTTCAGGGGTATATATTCAGACTGTTGATAGTAAAGCGAAAGCAAATCTAAGTAATGCAATTTTTGTCTATTTACCTGCGGGTAGTGCTGTGATTGGTGGGAAGTTTGGGGAAGAGGTTATTTTGAAAGGGCGTTTAACAGCGTATCAGAATCAGCTTCAATTAGATGAATTAAGTAGTCATATTCAAACGTGTAATACAAGTGCTGCAAACCTTATCAGCGCTCAATCTATCCAACTGCCATTTTCCAGTTTGACCGATACAACAGGCAACGCCCCGAAACGTTACCAAGGCATGTTGGTTAAAATTCCACAGAACTTAACGGTCAGTGAAAATTACAATTATGGTCGTTACGGTGAATTATCACTTAGTTTAGGGCGTCTTTATATTCCGACCAATTTATATCCTGCAAAATCTGCTGAAGCTGTGAATTTAGCCAAACAAAATTTATTGTCTAAAATTATTTTGGATGATGGCTATAATAATCAGAATAGAACACCGTGGTTACCAGAAAAATTCAGTGCTTTAAATACCTTACGTGCAGGTTACCAAGTTAAAAATGTAGAAGGTATTTTAGAATATCGTTTTGGTGCATGGCGGATTCAGCCAATACAGGGTAGGCTCGCTCCTGAGGTTATTAGTACTAGCAATGAGCGTAAATCAAGTCTTCTTGCCAAAGACAGTCGTCAAGTTCGTGTCGCTTCTTTTAATGTCTTGAACTACGATAATGGTTTAGAAAAAGGTTTTCCAACTGAGCGTGGTGCGACGACACAAGCTGAATTTGTTAAGCAACATAGTAAAATTGTCAGCGCATTAAAAAGTATTGATGCTGATGTGTATGGTTTGATGGAAATTGGCAATAATGGTTATAGTGAAAATAGTGCAGTAGCTTACTTAACGAAAGCTTTAGGTATCGACTGGAAATACGTGATTCCACCTAATACTGTTAAATTAGGTACAGATGCGATTGCTGTGGCGATTATCTATAACAGTAAAAGGGTAAAACCCATCAATGCTGCTGTAGTTTATGATGATTTAACTCAGAAAAATCGCGTGACTATGGCACAGACTTTCCAAGCGGTATCAGGGGGTAAGATATTTACAATAGTCCCCAACCATTTGAAATCTAAAGGCAGTTGTCCAGATGATAAAACGGTAGCAGATGCAGATCAAAATGATGGTCAAGGTTGCTGGAATCCTACACGTTTAACCGCAGTGCAAAGATTGATGCAGTGGATTGCAACCAATCCAACCAAAGTGGAAAAGCCAAATTATTTATTGGTTGGTGATATGAATAGCTATGCTAAAGAAGATCCAATTTTGGCTTTTGAAAAAGCCAATTATAAAGTCTTACTCAATGATGAAAAAATTGGTCAAGGAAAATCTGCATATAGCTATGTATTTGGTGTCGCAAGTGATGCTAATGGTAACGGTGGTGCAGGAAATTTAGATCATGCAATTGCTGATGCGACCTTATATCCACTGGTGAAACGTACTTTTGCATGGCATATCAATGCAGATGAGCCAACGGCACTGGATTATAATGATGAATTTAAGAACGATGCACAAAAGATTGCTTTTTATAATGCCGATGCGTTCCGTTCTTCAGATCACGATCCAGTTATTGTCGATTTAGATTTGAATGACGTTACTACAGGTTCAGATTCGAAAGATACTCATGGCGGTGGTACGGGGGTGTGGTCGTTATTAGGATTAATTTTATTAACAATGTCATTAGTCTTTAAGCGGGCCAAAAAAGTAAGTTCTTGAAGTAAATTGGGTGATTGATAAATTAAAAAAGAGAAGTAATAAATACTTCTCTTTTTTGTTGATTTTGAGTGTTTGATCTTATTGTCATCATTTAAATGACTAATCTAGTCTGAATAAATTAATATTTAATTCATCAGTGATTCAATTTAATCATTTAGATATTTACAGTAAATAGTTAATCGTGAAAAATAAAATAGCTGTCACTTACTAGGGGAAAATATTCAGTTGAATATTAATCATTCACATATAGCTCTTTGTGGAACAATTGCACGGATAACTGTGAGACCAGTTTCAGAACTAATATGAAAGTCTCCTCCAATCCGTTTCACACGAACTTGCATACTTTGTAAACCGACATGTAGTCCTTCTTGAACAGAATCAGCCACAAAACCTATACCATTGTCTCTAATTTCTAAAATGATTCGATATTGAGCATCTTGGGTTAAAGATACTTCTACATCCGTTGCTTGACTATGTTTGATAATATTGGTCAAAGCTTCTTCTGCAACGCGTGAAAGGGTTAAACAATGCAGTGCGATAGGTGTAATATTCCAGTGGTTTGCAAAAATCCAAGTGGACTCTATATCCATTTCCTCAAATAATTGAACAAAGCGGTGCCTGAGTGGTGCGACCCACAACACTGGACTTGTAGGAATTTTTACACCAATACTTGAGCCTGTATCGATGACCTGCCTTAAATCATTACGTAATAATTTAAACATAGACATCACTTGGCTTTTTTCAACTTTTTCAGAGTGATCTAATAAAATCATAGAACGTACCAGCGAACCACCCAAACCATCATGTAATTCATGGGAAAGGTTTAAACGCTCTTGCAAACGCATATTATCTATTTCAAGTTGGTATTTTTTATCTAAAGATTGTTCGAGATCGAATGTAACTGCTTCTACAGTATCTTTTAATGTTTCATTAAAGGTTTCAATACGATGCATATTTTTGGAAATTCGTAGTGCAAGAATAATCGAAATTGCAACACTGGTAATTGGAGCGGAAAAAGGAGTCCACATTAAAGCAGTTAGGTTCTGTGTCATAATAAGCACTAAGTCATGTATGATTATGATGATAAAAGTCAGAAAAACAGCTGCGAGTAAATATACGTCAAATTTCTGTTTTTTATAGGCAATCCATTGTGTGAATAGACAATTTAGTATGAAAATGATACAGCTAGACAGAAATGAAATATTGAGAACTGTCAAAATATGATGATCGGGTATAAATATTAATAATATGCTTAACAAAATTGTGAATACTGCAAGAATTCTTTCCATTATTCGAAATTTAGCATTAGAAAATCGCCAAACAAATAAGCAAAATGTATATGTGTAACATAATAAAAATACAAGGTTAAATCGTGAAAGTGTCAGGCTATCATTAAATGGAAATGGTGTTGTGATAATCATGTTTGCGATAAATAAGGCCCAAAAAATACAACTGAATGCAAACCATCCAAAAGCAACTTCTTGACGACGAAATATCCAAATTAAAAAGCAGATCATGCCTAAAATACAGGTAATCAATAGATTGATTGCATACAATGTTCTATTTTCAAATACTGCTTGTCCATGTTGATTTGTTATATTTTCAACATTTCCAATCTGGATATGACCTAGACCTGAATGCTGAGATTGTAATCCAACTACTCTCACTAAAATTTCATTTTTCCCTTGTTTTAATGAGCTTGAAGGTAAAACCCAATAACGCGGCATGTTCCAGCTACGTGATAAAGGCTCGATCAATGATTTATCGCGCCAAATCAGTTCATTGTTATTATAGACAACCCCTGCAAGGGTTATTCGTTCAATAAGTACAGCAAATGGATGATTATATTGATTATTAGCACAATGGTATTGCCATGTTATTTTATACCAAGCAGATCCAGAGTAATCTTTCCAGCGGGAGTCCCAATCATCGGGTAATTTGACATCTTGCCAACCATTTTGCGGTGCTCGTGTTAAATCTGGATCAGCTTTGACCACTTGGGTATTTAAAATCTGAACAGAGCAGGCGCTGTCTAAATGGTCTGAGTGTAATTCTAACTTTTGATTTACATAGGTTTCTTTCGTGAAACCTAGTGAAAAACTCGTGCATAAAACAACAAATAGACTTAGTCGAGTAAACCAAGATTGCGTGCTGTATCGATTGCTTTGGCTCTGTTGCATACAGCAAGTTTCCGATAAATATGTTTAATATGCGATTCAACGGTATAACGTGACAATGTAAGATGGTCAGCAATTTCCTTATTGCTTAAACCTTGTGCGACTAATTCTAAAATTCCCAATTCGCGCTTAGATAGTATACTTTCATTATCTGTTATTTTTGAGTCACTTAAGTTTTTATTTGGCGTGCTTCTACCATTAAATTGTAGTTGTTTTAAAATCTTTTGCGCAATAAATGGATCTATGGGGGCACCACCACGTAAAACACTGCGAATTGATAAAGTAACCTCTAAATCATCCCGTTCTTTTAAAACATAACCTGTTGCACCTGCACTTAAAGCATCCAATATGGCATCTTCAGTACTCCATGCAGAAATGACTAATATGGTGATAGTAGGGTCGTATTTTTTTAAAGTTTCAATAAAATCAACGCCATTTCCATCTGGCAAACCTAAGTCAACCAGTGCAAATGAGGCCGAATGTGTCAGTAATTGTTCATTGGCTTGAGCTAAATTTTGGGCAAAACGTAAATCTGATATTGAGTATCCAATATTGATTAATATATTTGTCAGCCTTTTTTGTATCAGTGGTTCATCTTCAACAATGATCACGGGTACAGGTAAACTTAACTCATTGTTCATGATGTAAAAAACTCATCTATGTCTATTTATTCATTTTTTCAGGTATTTAAAAATTTAGCTATACCTGATAATAGGTATTTTTGAAAATTATGGACCTAAATCTACATATTTTTTATTTAGAAGAATTAAATGTTTCATTAAATATAAATTATTTATTTTCAATTGGTTGTAATAAGTTAACTATGCCTGCAATGTTGGATGGAGGCTCAAAAAATTCCAAAACTGCAGGTTATTGTTAAGTATGTTTTTTAAATTATTTTTTCTGAATATTGTTTCGAATAATATTAACTATTTTGCAACTTATGAATCATTTTTGATGTAAAAGTTGAAATATGAGTTTACGTTAAAAGTATGTTATTTATATTTTAGTTACGGCTTCGATATAAAATCATAAGCTTTTTGGTATAGACCGCAATTGATCTAATAATGTATCGCTTGTGCATTCCTCCAATAATAATCAAGGATAATTTAGATTTACCTGCGAAGCGGTTACAACCGCAATTGCAGGAAAAGTGATGAATTTAGATGAGTAATAACCCGAAGGCATATCTTGTAAATATTCGTTTGAATTTTCAGACTAATGATTTCAAAAATTTCATCATTCTTTAAAGGTGCGTATGTTAAAACATCTTTTAGTCAAAAATAGGTAAGTTTGACTTGAAAAAGTCTTCATTTTGCGGAATATTCAAGATGTAACGGAATTTACAATTTTTACGCTTATTTGCAAATTTTATTTTTTAAAACTTGAAATTAGATCATAAGCCCTTTAAAACTTAAATAGTCATATAACAAGGATTAGATATGAAGTTGTATTATTCTCCAGGCGCGTGTTCTTTAGCTGCCCATATTTTATTGAATGAAATTAATGTTGATTTTGACTTAGAACGAGTTGATTTAAAAACGCATAAAACAGAAAAAGGTGCAGATTATTATGAAATTAATCCTAAGGGTTATGTGCCTGCTTTAGAGATTAATCCAGGTTTGATTTTGACTGAAAATGTTGCAGTTCTTCCATTTATTGCACAACATGACCCAAAACAAGATTTGATTCCACCATCAGGTTTAGGGCGTGCAAAAGTTTTAGAGTGGTTAGGGTATTTAAATTCAGAGTTACATGATGAATATGCAGTATTTTTTGATCCAAAAATTACAGAAGATGAAAAAGTACGTGGTTATGCGACAATCAATAAAATGTTGAAATATATTGATGATTATTTGGGTGAGTCTGAATACGACTATCTGGTGAATGATCGCTTTGGTCCAGCAGACGCTTACCTTTTTGTGCTGACAAATTGGTCAAATGTCATTCATCATGACTTAACACCATTTACCAATATTATTGCTTTACGTAATAAAGTTGCGGAACGCCAGTCTGTACAAATTGCGATGCGTGATGAAGGCTTAATTCCTTAATCCGTCTATAAAGTCATGTTAAATAAAATAGCCTGAATCATAAGAGGATGAAATAAGGCTGTTTTATTATTCAAATTCATAACAGTGATTAAACTTAACTTGTTCTAATTGAAACGAATAACTTTTTTTGATTTGGCATCATTTTACTATTTTATGCTGATTGCGTATTAGCCTAAGTTGAATTGCCTCAGGTAATCGATGTTCAAATAAAAGTAATTTTTGTTTTATCTTCAGATTTTTAGGAATCTATTGAATCATTTGTTTGAGGAAATCATCACTTTGATACAATGTTATTTTATCCAATGTGTGGATGGGTAATGCTTTTAATCTAGACCAACGTACTGTTAGTTGGATTTCATTCAGACTGATGTTTTGAAGTGTGGTTTTCATTTTACCTGTTTGAAAATTTCCACTGATTATTTTTTCTTCACCATTATTTTTTTGTAGATAATCATATTCAAATCCAATCAATTTAAATTGTGATCGATGATATTGAAAGCGATAAGTCGAAATGATCCCATAGCTATTTGAACAAGTATTCATTTCCTCAAATGCTATATTTAGTACATTATTTTGAATACTTAACCCACCACTTAATAAAGCATCATTTATACAATTTTTAGCATCGCTATAGCTCCAATTGGGGATCTGTTTAGTTAAAACGGAGCGAAGTTGCGATTTTTGATTGAATAAAATAATCAGTTTACGATTGCGTTGATGTTTAGGTTGGATGATCAATACATTATCTTTCATCCCATCATTATTTAAATCACCATTTGCTTGTGAAATAATTTCCCAGTTTTTGGGAATGAATTGTTGTAATTGACTTTTTTGTGATTCTGTCGCGAGTGAATTTGCAAAACACATTGGAGATAATGTAAGTAGGCTGAAAGCACTTATGACTTGGATTAGTTTTATTTTCATCATCAGGTTAGCTCAATTATTTTTACATCATATTAAAGTATAAAAAGGATGCCGCAGCATCCTTTTGTATTGTCATTTTCATCATCCGTAAATTTAAAACAATTTTGGAATACTTTACTTAAAAAAATAACCTGTTTCAGGTGAGCTGGCACTTGCCATACGTTTACGTGGCATACGACCTGCTAGATAGGCTTCACGTCCTGCTTCAACAGCCTTTTTCATTGCAGATGCCATGAGTATAGGGTTTCGTGCAGCAGCAATCGCCGTGTTCATTAAAACACCGTCACAACCAAGTTCCATGGCAATTGCAGCATCGCTCGCAGTGCCTACGCCTGCATCGACCAATACAGGTACTTTGGCATTTTCTTTAATGATTGAAAGGGTGTGTGGATTTAAAATCCCTAAACCTGAACCAATTAAGCTACCCAACGGCATGATTGCGACACAGCCCATACTTTCTAGCTCTTGTGCAACAATTGGATCATCTGAAGTGTAAACCATCACTTCAAAACCATCATCAATTAAAGTGCGAGCGGCTTTTAAGGTATCAATTACATTCGGGTAAAGGGTTTTTTCATCACCCAAAACTTCAAGTTTTACCAAGTTATGACCATCTAAAAGTTCACGAGCGAGCATACAGGTACGCACGGCACTATTGGCATCAAAGCAGCCTGCGGTATTTGGTAAAATCGTATATTTATCTGGTGGAAGTATTGATAATAAATTCGGTTGGTCAGGGTTTTGACCAATATTGACGCGACGAATTGCAACCGTAACGATCTCTGCACCACTGGTTTGAATGGCTAAATCGGTTTCTTTCATATCTTTATATTTACCTGTGCCGACAAGTAAACGTGATTTGAACGTGCGTGAACCGATAATCAGCGGCGAGTCTTGGTTACTCAATGTATTGGGAAGGTCTTGCATGGGCTTACTCCATTTTTAGCCAATTTAGCCGCCACCGACAGCTTGAATAATTTCAATACGATCTTTTTCCGCAATTGGGGTTTGTTCAAGTTTGCTTTTAGAAATAATCATTTCATTCATTTCAACAGCAAAACGCTTGCCCTCAAGTGAAAGCTCTTGAATAAGTTGCAAAAGATTTTGGCAAGCCGTTTCTTGTGATTCACCATTTAAGAAAATTTGCATATAAATTCCGTTTGTGCAGTAAATGAAAGAATGTATTTAAAATATTTACTTTGCATATTTAAATGCATTCCATGCAAGGATTAACCAACCTGCAATCATCAATGCACCACCAAAGGGGGTAATTGCACCTAAACCACGAGGTAAGCCAAGCGCCATAATATAAAGTGATCCGCAGAATAAGAAAATACCCATTTGGATCAATAAAAAACAGGTTTTAATAGGAAGTTGTGGAATCACTTTATTCAGAATAGCAAGTGCAAAAAGCCCGAGTGCATGGTAGAAAAAATAATCAGTTGCAGTGTGCCACCAGCCCAGTTGTGCTTCATTTGCATGGTTTTTTAAGCCGTGCGCGCCAAAAGCACCGAGTATTACCGCAAAAGCTAAGTTTAAGGCTGAAATTGCAATCCACATAAGTCAGTCATCTGCATAAATTTTCGCACAACATTAACATAATTTTCGTCAATGGATAAAGCTGAAATCTTTGTACACCCAAGCTCTGGATAAAAATAAAAGGGCATTTAGCCCCTTTATTGAAAATACAAAAAATTAATTGGATGACATTGCGACCTTAATCTTTTCCATCGCATTTTTTTCTAACTGACGAATACGTTCCGCAGACACATTATATTCAGCAGCCAGTTCATGGAGTGTAGATTTATCATCATCTAACCAACGGCGTTGTAAGATATTACGTGAACGATCATCAAGTTTTTGCATTGCATCTTGTAGCGCTGCCGTACTTTGATTCTCGTAGTCTTCTTCTTCTACAAGTCGTGCAGGGTCATAACGATTATCTTCAAGATAAAGCGCAGGGGCAACATAGGTTGATCCTTCATCGTCATCCTCACCCTGCGCTTCAAATGCGGCATCATAGGCAGTCAAACGACCTTCCATTTCCAACACTTGCGCAGGGGTTACATTCAAATCGTTAGCAATAGATTTGGCTTCTTCAAGTGTTAATTTTTTACTCGATTTTTTTAAGCTACGTAAATTAAAGAATAGTTTACGTTGTGCTTTGGTTGTTGCAATTTTGACAATACGCCAGTTTCGAATCACATATTCATGAATTTCGGCTTTAATCCAATGCACAGCAAATGACACCAAACGCACGCCCATGTTGGGGTCAAAGCGTTTAACTGCTTTCATTAAACCAAGATTACCTTCTTGGATGAGGTCACCTTGTGGTAAACCATAACCTGCATAACTACGGGCAATATGAATCACGAAACGTAAGTGAGACATGACTAACATTTTCGCAGCATCTAAATCCTGATCATAATAATAACGATTCGCCAACTCTTTTTCTTGTTCGGCTGTCAAAATAGGAATCTGATTTACAGTGCTAATATAAGCACCCAGATTTACACCTGGCGCAGATAAGGACAGGGGCATCAATTGATTGCTGCTGTCACTCATGAGTTCTCCTTATAGGAATTTCTTTGTATTACCGATGCATTCATCATAATTCGAATAACACAGATAAGTAAGGAAATTTGGGTATAGAAATGTAAAATTTTATGCAAATTTGCAAAGTTAAATTTTAAACGAAAATAATTAAGATTCAATTAAGTAATGAAACTCTTTAGGGGATAATTTAGTCAATTGGCAACCTAAATTGTTTATTTGACAATAACGCATAATGTCAATTTCACTATGCGGGTCAGATGACAATAGTAAAAACATTTGCTGTGAATCCGCTTTTTTTAATTCACGCTTTAACATCAATAACGGCATGGGGCAGGGTTTACCCATACTGTTTATTTCGATAGGCATTTGACCTAAAGGATCATTCATTTTATAGAGAATACAGCATTTTTATGGAATATCTATTCTAACAAGAATAAAGTCGTGACCCAAATAAATTTGCAAATTTCTTTAAAAAATACAAATGAAAAAATTAAAGTCAAGATAAATTAATCGTGAAAATTGAAATAATTATCAAAAAAAAATCTATTATTTGTATTTAACCCATGTTAAGCTCGTTGCGTATTTAGGATTTCTTGGAAGCAATTATTGTTTCAATCCTACCTTACAAACGGATGTAACCCAGGATTTTGTTAATAGTTTTACAGAATGATTACAAGCTTTGAAATTAAAAAATATTTTAAAACTTCGTTTGCTCTGCTGTTTGCAACACCGGGTGGTCCCTTTTTCTTAATAACTGAGGATTAACTTATGACAGCTCGTGAACAAGGCGTAGTTAAATGGTTCAACGACACTAAAGGCTTCGGCTTTATTCAACGTGCAGGCGGTGATGACGTATTTGTTCATTTCCGTGCTATTCAAGGTGATGGTCATCGTTCACTTCGTGACGGTCAACGCGTTGAATTCAGTGTTGTACAAGGCCAAAAAGGCTTCCAAGCTGAAGAAGTACAACCTTTAGATTAATCTTAAATTATTAAAATTTAAGTGGCGCTCCAATTTTTAGTGAATTGGGGCGTTTTTTGTTTATAATGGGCGCAATTTAAAGTGTCTAATCTTAGAGCTCGTATATATGTCATCAGGTTTCGAAACCCTTAATTTACATCCGCAACTTCAACAAGCGATCGATGCTTTAGGGTTTAGTGAAATGACCCCAATTCAGCAAAAAGTATTAAAATATACTTTAGCAGGTCATGATGCAATTGGGCGTGCCCAAACAGGCACTGGAAAAACAGCAGCATTTTTAATTAGTATTATTAATGATTTACTTAATAATCCAGTTTCAGAACCGCGTTTTCGTGGTGAGCCTCGTGCGTTGATTTTAGCGCCGACGCGTGAACTTGCGATTCAAATTGAAAGTGATGCAAAAGAGTTGGTGAAATTCACCAATTTAAATGTCATGACATTGGTGGGTGGTGTAGATTTTGATAAGCAACGTAAGCAACTGAATCAAAACTTTATTGATATTATTGTAGCAACACCAGGTCGTTTAATTGATTTTACCGAGCAAAAAGAAATTTGGTTGGATCAAATTGAATTTTTAGTGATTGATGAGGCAGACCGTTTGTTGGATATGGGCTTTATTCCATCAGTGAAACGTATTGTTCGTTTTTCACCACGTAAAGAGCAGCGTCAAACACTCATGTTTTCTGCGACATTTAGTTATGATGTTCTAAACCTTGCACAGCAATGGTTACATGAACCTGTAACGGTTGAAATTGAACCTGACAAGAAAACCAATGCAGACGTTGAGCAGCGCGTTTATATGGTTGAGAAAAAAGATAAATATAAGCTATTGCGTCAAGTTTTAGCGGATGAGCCTATTGAGAAAGTGATGATTTTTGCTAATCGTCGTGATCAAGTGCGTAAACTGTATGATCATTTAAAAGCAGATGGTTACAAAGTAGTGATGCTTTCTGGTGAGATTGCACAAGATAAGCGTTTGAAAATGCTTGATCAATTTAAAAATGGTCAACATAACATTATGATTGCAACAGATGTGGCAGGTCGTGGTATTCATGTTGATGGTGTTTCACACGTGATTAATTTCACATTGCCAGAACAGTCGGATGACTATGTACATCGTATTGGTCGTACAGGTCGTGCTGGAGCGCAAGGTGTAAGTATTAGTTTCTTATCTGAAGATGATGCTTTTAATTTACCAACTATTGAGAAAGCAATTGGTCAGAAATTGCCATTAACTCGATTGGAAGGTTATTGTTAATTTAAAGTCTTAAAAAAAACCTTCTCTTTTAAGCGGCGAAGGTTTTTTTATGAGTGTAACTACTGCTAGATTTAATTTGCTTTACAGCTAAAGGTCAGCGTGCTTTGATAGTCTGTGTCTTTTTCAATGGCATTGTTTTTACCCATAATTGAACCTAAAACACCAGCGGCAGTGGTAATTAATTTTCCTGTTTTTTCATCGACAACACCTTTTAGTGCGCCGTTATATTCAGTTTTTTCATCGATTAAAACGGGAGTTCCTTTATTGCCGCAGGTTTTGTTGGCAGCAATAATGGCGTTATTTTTTGCAGTAATTTGATCTTTGCCTAAACCTGTGACTTCGTATTGATTATCTGCTTTTTGAATTGCTAATGTTTGAGTTGGATTAGAAGCACAAGCGGTTAGAAATGTTGCAACTATAGACAGTGTTAAAACTCCAAATACATTTTTCATATTCATCTTCTATCTCATTGTTAAAGTAATTTAAATTCTTGTTATTTGAACATAAAAATTAATTTAATATTGAGAATCATGTATGAGATTTGCTTTTTTCTTACGTTTTAATGTGAAAAATATACCTGGCAAGATATTTAATTTATTAGATATTTAAATTATTTCACATTGTTATGCTATTACGATTTTTTAAGAGTGTGTTAATCTTGGAAGGAACATTTTTGAATAGATAATAGATAGGTCAATGTCGGATTCAGACTTTAAAGCAGTACATGATAATATTCATCAACGTCAATCTATTGGGCATTTAGTTGAGCCTGCTCCAACTCATGAGCAATTGAATGTGTCATTCCAGGCGGCATTGACAGCGCCAGACCATCATCGTCTTAAACCGACTCAATTTATTGTTATTGACGGTGAAAATCGTGCAGCTTTTGGTGAACTATTAGCAAAAGCTGTGGCTGATTTAGGTGAGTTGGATTCTGCACAAGTTGAGCGAGTAAAGCATCATCCATTTCGTGCACCTATTTTGGTTCTTGCAGTTACTAAATTTCAAGATCACGCTAAAGTGCCTTTTTTTGAGCAGACTTTAAGTACGGGCGCGGCTGTGCAAAATTTTCTACTTTCTATGCAGGCGCAGGGTTTTGCGACAATATGGCGTAGTGGGGCTGTGGTTGAATCTACTTTATTGAAAAAAGCTTTGGGGTTGGCAGAGCGTGATTTAATTTCTGGCATTATTTATGTTGGAACGGCAGTGAAAGAGATTGCACCAAGAACAGAAATTGATAGCGCACAATATGTTGAATTTTGGAAAGCTTAATACTTTGCATTGATTAATTTGAATTGATCTTTTTAAGAAATAAATTTTTAGGGATAACAATGATGTCGGATTTGCAATTTAAAGATTTGGTTGAACCTGTAGCAGTAGATCAGAAAACAGCATTGAGAGTGACTGTCTTGGGCGGCGGTAGTTTTGGTACGGCGATGGCAAATACTGCTGTGCGCAATGGCTGTGACACTATGATTTGGATCCGAGATGAAGCAATTGCCAATGAAATTAATGCAACGCATGTCAATAAACGTTATTTACCAGACTTTCAATTGGAAGCAGGTTTACGTGCTGAATCAAATTTAGAAAAAGCAGTACGTGATCGTGATATTATCTTAGTTGCAATCCCAAGTCATTCATTTCGTGATGTTTTACGTCAAACAAAACCTTTTATCAGCGCGCAAGCCGTAGTGTCATTGACCAAAGGAATTGAAGCAAAAACCTTTAGTTTTATGAGTGATATCATTCGTGAAGAATTGCCAGAAGTGCCTTTTGGTGTGTTGTCTGGACCAAACCTTGCGAAAGAGATTGTTGCAGGGCAACCTGCGGGAACCGTGATTGCGAGTGATTCGGAATTGGTGCGCTATGCGGTACAGCAGGCATTACATAGTGCACTGTTCCGTGTTTTTGGTAGTGACGATGTGCATGGAGTTGAACTTGGTGGTGCACTTAAAAATATCTATGCGGTAGCAATGGGTATGGCTGCGGCATATAAAGTAGGTGAAAATACCAAGAGTATGATTTTAACCCGTGCGTTAGCAGAGATGAGTCGTTTTGCAGTTAAGCTCGGTGCTAATCCATTAACATTCTTAGGTTTGTCTGGTGTTGGAGATTTATTTGCTACTTGTAGCAGTCCATTGAGTCGCAATTATCAAGTAGGTTTCGCTTTGGGTTCTGGTAAGTCATTGGATCAAGCAACTCAAGAGCTTGGGCAGACAGCAGAAGGGATTAATACTATTATTCAGGTTAATGTGCGTGCAAAAGAACTTGATGTGTATATGCCAATAACGACAGCTTTATACGAAGTTATTTTTGAAGGTGCACCGCCTTTAAATATTGCTGTATCGTTAATGAAAAATGGTCATCGTAGTGATGTGGAATTTGTGCTGCCACACAACGAGGTTTAATTGATTTTTGAATGTACAATCTATTGATAAATATATGTTCAGAGTAAATAAGTTGTGACGAAACTCTAGATATTAGAGATGGAATTGTAATAAAGCATCGTTATAATCAGCGCAAGAGTAAATAGGGAAATTTTATGCAACTGACTTTAGTACGTCATGGTGAAGCAGCACCACCAATTAATGGTGTGGATAGTAAACGTCCATTGACAGAGCGAGGGCATAAACAGGCTCAGCAAACGGCTGATTTTTTGAAAAAAAATGTTCAGCCCGATGTATTTGTTGTCAGTACTTTGCTGCGAGCACAGGAGACTTTAGCGCATATTCAACAGTATTATAAAGATGTACCTGTATTGATTTGCGATAAAATTAAACCAGAAGATGATGCGAAACTTGCAATAGAGTGGTTGTCACAATTACCATTTGAAAGTATTGTGGTGGTCTGTCATATGAATGTCGTTGGTTATATTGCTGAACAATTGACGCATGAGCAGTTTAATCCGTTTGCATTGGCTGAGGCACGTATTTACGAGCAATCAGTGATTGCAAATGGTCTTTCTACACAAAATAAAGCCTTTATTCCAACTGTATAAAAGCATTGTAAAAATAAATGAACGGTAGAAAACGATAGATGTTGTATTTATGGATGCCTGAAGCCAATGGGGTTTGGCAGTGGTCGCGCGGAGAAGATTGGAATAAATCTGCGAGTCTAGAACAATTAATTCAAGATATTAAACTTTACCAAGGTGAAGAGACGACGGTCTTTTTCCCAAGCCGTGAAGTTCAGATTCTTCAGCAAAAATTTAATAAAACTCAATATAAACAATTGGGCGCAAATGGAATTAAGTATTTACTCGAAGAATATGTGATTCAACCGATTGATCAAATGAAGGTATTTTCACATTTTCAACAACCTGATCAAATCTTTGTGTTGGGGATTAACCAATATGTGGTAACGACGATGCAACATTCATTGTCATTGCTGCCGTTGAAAATTGTTGCATTATTGCCTGATTTTTTAATTTTGCCTATTCCAGAAGTGGGGCAAAGTATTTTAGCCAATATTAATGGTCAATTGTTGGTACGTGAAAATGAGTTTTTAGGTAACTCAATTGATGATTTAGCTTTGTATCTTGATTTTTCAGATAAAGAAAAAAATTATAAATACAGTGGCTTAACCAGTGAGCAAGCCGTTAGCTTATTTGCGGTTGCAACAACAGATCAGCGTGAAAACTTTAATTACCAATTTGCAGAAATTAAAAAACCGAAACAGCATTCTTTTAATGTACTGCCTAAAGCGAAACAGGAAAATGGCGGTATTTCTCGTTATTGGCAAGCTTGTGCAGCGTTGGTTGTTGCATTGATTATTGCTCAGCTGAGTTGTGATGCTTTACGATGGTTTAAGTTGAAAAAAGTCGCAGATCAGACCGCATTGATTGCTGTGGATCAATATAAAAAATGGTTCCCGAACGAGCAGCGTATTACTGAAGATTCTGTTCAGCGTCAATTTAAAAATAAATTGGCATTGAGTCAGGGTGCGAATACTCAAGCTTTACAACTTTTAAGTCGTGTTGGGCCTATTTTGATGCAGCATCAGATTATTGCTAATCGAGTTAATTATGATGCGTCCGTGTTGAGTATGGACTTAGTGGCTAAATCGTCAGATGCTTTACAGTCGTTGGTGAAACAGTTAAATCAACAAGGATTTAAAGCTGAACTGGGCAATGTGCAGACTCAGGGTGCTACAGTCATTGGATTGGTGAAAATACAATAATGAAAACAATGGGAAATGTACAAAATAAATTTGACGCATGGTCTGAAAAAATTTCTGATCAGTTAGAGAAAATGTCTGTTCGTGAAAGAGTTCTTGTGATTTTTACCACGATTTTTGTTGTGGTTGCACTCATCGGTTCAGCACTGTGGTTTACGCATAAAGCTGCCGAAACTCAGCAGAAACGTCTCAATGATTTGAAGGACTTAGTGGTTTGGATGCAAAGTAATGTGGTGGCGATGAAGCCATCTGATGATTTAGCATTAACGACGGCCGATAAAATTCAAAGAGTCTCGCAACAACAAGGGCTTTCAGTTGCTTCGCAGCAAGTGGGGGAACAATTTCAGATCGTTGCTCAACATCAAAATTATGCGATTCTGGCGAACTTTTTAACTCAAATTGCACAAATGGGTGTAAGTATTGAAAAGATGGAATTGGCAAAAGATGGTGCGCAGATTAAATTAACAGCGACAGTGCAATAGTAAGTGAAAATAAACGTGCTTCAAGCATAGCCTTTTCAAGCCGCTGTGCCTATAATGTGGCAACTCAAAAAGCAGTAGACTTTTTAGCTATGTTGTATTCACTTGCTCGTCCTTTGTTGTTTTCTTTAGCACCAGAGCGTGCACATGAACTCACATTATCCATGCTTAAATCTGCCCATAAAATGGGTATGATTCGTTCAAGTGTTACGGCTAAGCCAGTAACTTGTATGGGTATTGAATTTCCGAATCCTGTTGGTCTTGCAGCAGGATTGGATAAAAATGGCGCATACATTGATGCGCTTGCTGCATTAGGTTTTGGTTTTATCGAAATCGGTACAATTACACCAAAACCTCAAGAGGGTAATCCTCATCCACGGTTATTTCGCCTTCCAAGAGCACAAGCCATTATTAACCGTATGGGTTTTAATAATGCTGGTGCTGATCAACTGGTAGAAAATGTCAAGGCATCTAAATTTAAAGGTATTTTAGGCATTAATATTGGTAAAAATGCTGCAACTCCTGTGGAAGAAGCGACATCTGATTATCTTATATGCTTGGAAAAAGTGTATAACTATGCATCATACATTACCGTAAATATTTCATCACCCAATACCAAAAACTTACGTTCTTTACAAAGTGGTCATGCGCTTACAGAATTATTAGAAACGTTAAAAAATCGTCAGCTTGAATTAGCTGAAGAGTTTCAGCATTATGTTCCTTTGGTTTTAAAAGTTGCGCCTGATCTAGATGCAACGGATATTCAATTTATTGCTTCACAATTGAAGCAGTTTAAAATTGATGGCTTGATTGTCACCAATACGACTCTGTCTCGTGAAGGTGTGGAAGGTTTGCCTTTTGCAGATGAAGCAGGTGGTTTGTCGGGTGCGCCAGTATTTGAGAAAAGTACGGCATGTCTTGCTGCATTTGCTCAAATACTAAAAGATGAAATTCCGCTGATTGGTGTTGGTGGTATTTTGTCAGGTGAACAAGCTGTTGCGAAACAACAAGCGGGTGCCACACTTGTACAAATCTATAGTGGTATGATTTATACAGGCCCAGACCTTATTCAAGACTGCGTAGATGCTATGATCTAAATGATGACAACTATAGACATTGTTATACTGATTTTATTGCTCATTGGAGGGCTAAACGGTTTGCGACAAGGATTCGTTAAAGCCTTTGCGAACTTGGTAGGTTGGATTTTTGCACTGATTGTTGGTGCAAAATATGCAAATATCATCGCTCCTTCAATGTCTGCACTTAGTCAGGATCCTGTGGTGCAAAAAATTGCAGCATTTGCATTTATTGTCTTAGTCATCATTGTTTTAACATGGATTGTAACAGCCCTATTAAACGGTATTTTAAAAACATTAAAGCTTGGGCCTTTAAACCGCTTAGCAGGTGGTGCGCTTGGCACCTTGAAAGGTTTGTTCATCGTCCTCATCACTATGCAAGGGTTAAGCCCTTGGGTAGAAAGTTCTCCGAGTTGGAAACACTCAAAATTCATTCAAACTTTATTACCATTTGCACCATTAGCGACTGAAATTTCAAAAGACGCTGCAAATGAAGCCTTACATCAAATACGTTCAGAAGATCATTCTGATGATGCTTCTACGAGTGATGTTGAAAAGCCTAAATCCAAAACGGATGGGCAATCAGATCATTCAACTAAAAATCCGTTTTATTGATCCTAGCTGGTCTGCGAGGTAGTTATGTGTGGAGTCGTTGGTATAGCTGGTAAATCGCCTGTTAACCAAATGTTATTTGATGCGTTGACGATGTTACAACATCGTGGACAGGATGCAGCTGGGATTGTGACTTGTCATAATGGTCGTCTTTTTTTAAGAAAAGACAATGGTATGGTACGTGACGTATTTCATACTCGCCATATGCGTGCATTATTAGGTAACTATGGTATTGGGCATGTGCGTTACCCAACCGCAGGTTCTTCAAGCAGTGCAGAAGCACAACCATTTTATGTAAATTCTCCTTACGGGATTACATTGGCACATAATGGTAATTTAACCAATGCTGCTGATATTCATGATGATTTATTCAAAACTGACTTACGTCATATGAATACAGATTCTGATTCAGAAGTATTGTTAAATGTATTTGCACATGAATTACAGAAATGTGCATCTCTTACGCCAATGCCAGAAGATATTTTCCATACAGTGAAACGTGTACATGAGCGTTGTAAAGGTGCTTATGGTGTCGTTGCGATGATTACTGGTCATGGTTTAGTGGGTTTCCGTGATCCAAACGGTATTCGCCCTTTAATCTACGGTTCTCGTTTAACTGAGAATGGTGAGAAAGAATATATTATCGCATCTGAATCTGTTGCAATTACAGCTTTAGGCTTTAAAGTCGAGCGTGATATTGAGCCTGGCGAAGCGATTTTTATTAATGCAAAAGGCGAATTTTTCTCACAACAATGTGCAGATAATTCACGATATCGTCCGTGTATTTTTGAATATGTGTATTTTGCACGTCCAGATGCAACGATTGATGGTATTTCAGTTTATAAAGCGCGTTTGAAAATGGGTGAGATGCTCGCGAAGAAAATTCTGCGTGAATGGGGTGAAGCTCATGACATCGATGTGGTTATTCCAATTCCTGATACCAGTCGTACTTCAGCATTAGAATTAGCCAATATTTTGAGTGTGAAATTCCGCGAAGGCTTTATGAAAAACCGATATATCGGTCGTACTTTCATTATGCCAGGTCAACAGCAGCGAACGAAATCTGTACGTCAAAAATTAAACCCAGTTGAACTTGAGTTTAGAGGCAAGAATGTACTGCTGGTAGATGATTCCATTGTTCGTGGTACGACGTGTAATGAAATTATCCAAATGGCACGTGATGCAGGTGCAAAGAGCGTTTATTTTGCTTCTGCTGCGCCTATGGTGAAATATCCAAATGTGTACGGAATTGATATGCCAGTGAAGGCAGAATTGATTGCAGCACATCGTACTGTTGAAGAAATTCAAAATATTATCGGCGCAGATCGTTTGATTTTCCAAGATTTGGATGATTTGAAGGCTGCTGTAAAAACCAGTAAAGTACCAGAAATACAGGACTTTGATTGTTCGGTATTTGATGGGGTTTATGTGACGGGTGATATTGATCAGCAGTATTTAACCAATCTTGAAAATAGCCGTAATGATATGGCGAAGAAACAAAAAGATGGTTATATTGATGTCAATATTGATGCGTCATCGGTAGATTTGAGTGGGATTAAAGAAGAGCTGTAATTTCTTTAATTCATCTTGAAAGAAAATTCTTTGAAGAAAACACTTTGAAAAAGCGGGAATTTCCCGCTTTTTTCATTTATAGTATTTTGCAATGTAATGAGGAAGTTTACATTGAAAGATGTCAGTCATTATTTAACAAAAAACAAAAATCTATTGTGGACTGCGAGCATATGCTTGGTTGCGGTCATTTTGACGATTTTCATTTTAAATACAGTACTTGGTTTGTTGGTCTATTATTTTGAGCCTGAACAATCGATTTGGTGGCATGTACTGAGCCCTTATTTTGTCGGCTTGATCCTTGTTATTGTAATCTGGTCAATTGCGTATGAATTCTATGTATTCCGATCTGGTGGGCACTCTCTAGCTAAACAATTAAAAGCAAGACGTTTGAGTCAAATTGAAAGCACGCCTGAAGAAAGCGTGGCTTTGAAATTAACCCAAAAACTGGCACAAACGTTTGCAATTGATATCCCGACATTATATGTCTTACCTGATGAAGTCGGTGTGAATGCACTGACCGCAGGATTTCACCCCAAAGATACCGTTATTATTTTGACTTGGGGGGCTTTACAAAACTTGGATGAGTTGGAACTTTATGGCTTATTGGGGCATGAGTTTAACCAAATTTTGACGGGTGAAGCCAATGAAAATACACGGCTAAAAATTCTATACAGTGGCTTGATTACTTTTAGTCAGATTGGTAGCAAAATTGCTAAACAGGGTTATAACCGCTATAGCAATCGTCCACAGCATAAATTTGAAACCAGTTTCGTTGCAATTGGTGGTGTGATTTGGCTATTGGGTAGTATGGGGATTCTGATCAACCGCTTAACGAAGTATTTTATTTTAGGCGGGCGTACTTTTTATAATGATTATAAAACCAAAAAATTAATGTTGGATAATGCTAATGTGCAGACCTTATTGCGTATCTATGTGCATCATGCAGGTTCACAAATTCATAGTGAATATTCAGAAGCGATTGCGCATATGTGTTTTGCAAATTCATTGAGTCCGCAAAGTTGGATGAATATTCACCCAAGCATTGAGGATAGAATTTACGAACTCAATCCAACATTATTACAAGACTTACAATTGGAAAATTTAAAAAAATTACGTAACCAACCATTATTTAGTTTATTGCGTTCTTTGGAAGAATCGAATGGGGAAGTATATAACCCTTGGGTGTCGCCACAACCATTACCATTGCTGCGATTATCGCCAATTTCCTTTGCCATTAATGATGCAATTAAGCCTCTAAATTCTGAAGTTCGGCAACAAATAGTGCGTCCAGACTTAATTCAACGTGCGATGCAAACCGCGACAGGCTCTCGGGAAGTGATGGTTGCGATTCTAATGATTCGTCAATACCGCGAATTTATTCCATCAGATGCCCAAGTCAGCCGAGCAATTGTAGATTCATTATTAAATTTGGATGGTCGTGTTCATATTCAAATATTTCACGATGCTTGTGTAAATCTAGGGAATATGCCTGCGACGAGTGCAAGGCAATTTGTCACTAAACTGGCTAAAATTATTCAGGAAGATGGTGAAATTGGCTTGTTGGATGCGTTACTCATCGAGCGAGTCAAGGCGGAGTTGCATTTACTTCCAATGCATACGCCATCTTCATTGGAAACTGTTAAACCACAAATTGTGCGTTTAATCGATGCTTTATTGCATGTGCAGCAGATTAATAGTGCGAATCAGTTGGAAGTGCGTTATCAAATTTTAGATAGAGTGTTGTCTAAAGATGAGCTTGAGTTATTTGAAGATATTTCAGATGAACCCATTGATATTGGTGAGATTTTAAATGATATTTCTGGATTATTGTTACGTGATCGTCTGAGTATTTTAGGTGTCGCAGAAATTTGTTTATGGCATGATCGTATTATTACCCAAGACGAACTGGATGTTTTAGAATTACTGTATTGGCGTTTAGGCTTTAAAACAGAAGAAATTGTTGATCAGATGCAAAAGAAAAATAGTGTGATTATTGTTTGATGATATGGATTGGATGAGATCTTTTGCTCAAAACATTCACATTTGTGAGAGTATTTTAAGTTGGTTATAGGTGTTTCTAGTATGATTGGCAATTATTAAATTTTATTGCAGTTGTCCATTGTTAAACTGTTTAATTAAGCACTTAAATATTGCTCAATATTGTTTTAAATGAGCTTGAGTAATTCATCGCTTATGTATCAAATTAAAGCATCGCCTGATCTTAAATCTAAGAAGTCATTGTTTAAACTTGTGATTGTCGAGTCGTAAGCAATAAGGGCCAGTTGGGTAAACTTGACGATTATTGATCACACATAAAATCTAATTTGGGTAAAATTAAACTCTAATCTCAGATAGTTAAAAAGATTTATTTTTTAACTTTATCGATAACAACACAAATAATAAGAACAATAAGTGATGGAATTAACCATGCAAGATTTTGTTCATTTAAAGGGAGTGTTTGGACAATTTCTGGTAAATAGTTTTTAAAGCTTGTGACTTTAATACCTTCGATAATACCAAATAAGAACGAAATTGCGGTTACGGGTGCAATTACAGCAGATGGACGATTAAATTTTTTCCAGAAAAAACTTAAAAGAATCACAACAATAGCAGGAGGATATATCGCGCTAAGTACTGGCACTGAAAATGCAATAAGTTTGGTTAAACCTAGGTTTGACATAACCAAAGAAAATAAAACGAGAATAAGTACTAAAATTTTGTAAGGGATTTTAGTTAGTTCAGAGAAGTATTCTGCACATGCGCAGGTTAAGCCAATCGACGTTACCATACATGCAATAAAAATAAGTGCAGTGAGGAATAATGAGCCTAAATCACCAAAAGCATGTTGAACATAGGCATGTAGAATCACTGCGCCATTGGCTGCATTTGGAGCGACATCATGACTGCCTAGACCCAGTTTAAATAGGCTGAGGTAAACGAGAGTTAAACCTACACCAGAAATTAAACTCGCAATAATTGCATATCGGGTCACTAATTTTTTGTCTGTTACACCACGAGAGTGAATCGCATGGATAATCACAATACCAAAAACCAAAGCGCCTAAAGTATCCATGGTTAAATAACCACTGACAATACCTTCTGAAACGGGGCTTGCAACATAATTATTAATCGCAGGAGAGATTGAACCTGTTGGAATAATAAATGCAGCAACACCTAAAATAGCAAGTGCGAAAATTTTTAATGGTGCAAGGACATGCCCGACAGTATCTAATAATTTATTTGGATAAAGTGATACAGCAGTAACAAAGGCAAAGTAGATAACACTATAGGTGAAAAGTGCAGCATTACCATTTCCGAAATAAGGAGAAAATCCAATTTCATAAGAAACGGTTGCAGTACGAGGTGTTGCAAAAAGTGGCCCAACAGTTAAATAGCACACCACTGTGAGAATTAAGCTTGCAACTTTACCTAGAGGTGAACTTAAAATTGCAATAGAACCTTCTGTTTTAGAAAGTGCCATAATGGTGAGAACAGGTAATCCTACAGCTGTGATTAGAAAACCTAGGGCAGCGAGCCAAACGTGTTCACCCGCTTGTTGAGCAACAATAGGTGGAAAGATAATATTGCCAGCCCCAATAAATAAGGCAAAGGTCATGAACCCTAAAGCAATAATATCCTTAGTACGGAGATTAGTCATAAAGGAAGAAATTGGAGAAACAAAGACAGTGATTTTAGTGGAAAAGCAATTTTTTTTGTATTTTATTTTATGTTTAATATTCCATATTTTTATAAATTATAATCAATTAGCGAAATAAGTTATATTTATGTAGATGAAAAATAGATAAATTATCTATAAATTAAAATATAGAGATTGGTTATTTATTTTTATAAAAATAGGATTAAATTTTAATTTACGTCGCTTTATGTACGATTATTTGTGACATATCTATCAATATGGGGCTTATGTTCTATAAGAAAGCACCCAAAAAGGTATGAAAAGGCATATAATAGCCATTCAATTTTGCGGACAGATACACATGAAAGCTTCTACTATCACCATTAAAACTGAACAAGACCTTGAAAAGTTAAGAGTGTCTGGGCGTTTGGCTGCTCAAGTTTTAGAAATGATAGGCACGTATGTGAAGCCGGGTGTATCGACTGAATATTTAGATGACATTTGTAATGATTATATTGTGAATACCCTCAAAGTTATTCCTGCAAATGTTGGTTATTATGGTTATACCAAAACCACCTGTATTTCACCCAATGAAGTGGTTTGTCACGGTATTCCATCAGCACATTCGATTTTGCAAGATGGCGACATCATTAATATTGATGTGGCAATTATCAAAGATAGTTATTTTGGTGATACTAGCCGAATGTATTATGTTGGTACAGTAAAACCTGAAGCTAAAAAATTAGTAGAAACTACTTATGAGGCAATGCTAGCAGGGATTCATACGGTGAAGCCTGGTGCGACTTTAGGTGATGTTGGTGCTGCTATTCAACATGTTGCGGAACGTGAAGGTTATTCAATTGTTCGTGAATACTGTGGTCACGGCATTGGCAAAGTTTACCATGAGCAACCGAATGTGCTGCATTATGGTCAGACTGGACAAGGTCTGATTTTAAAGAAGGGCATGGTATTTACGATTGAACCCATGGTTAATGCTGGAAAAGCACGTGTTAAAGAACTTAAAGATGGCTGGACTGTCGTGACAGCGGATAAGTCTTTATCTGCGCAATGGGAACATATGGTTGCTGTGACTGAGACTGGATTTGAGCTTTTATCACCGTGGCCTGAAGGTACTGGTGACTATCATGAAATTAAAAGCTGTTAAATTTAAAACTTAGAGATTTAAATACTCAAGTTTAAAAGCTCAGAATTTAAAAATTTGGAAAATGAGTGCTATTAAACTTTAGTCTTAGGATTCTATCTATTTGGGTTGTTTGTTATTTTAAACCTTATCTTTTTTGTGATATTTATCTCGTATTTTTTAAATTAAGTAAAATATGTTGTTTTATTGATATAAAAAATGTCTAAGATGATATATATAAAGTATTAGTTTAATAGTGTGTTCAGCGTTATTATCTATTCCAGATTCTAGCTGTAGTTTCTATTTTAATTTGACTTATTTAAGTTTTCAAGCTTATCCATCCTAGGGTAAGCTTTTTTTTGTCTAAAATTTGATGGCTTTAATGCATAAGTTATGCTGATTTATATGGCATTTTTTAGATTCTTTTCAAATCTAGAAAATTGTGATATTGATCCAGATCGCTAATATAATGTATTGACCATTTTAAATATCATTGCAAAGCTTTTATGAATGAAGAAAGTATCGTATTTTCAACATCCATAAAAGTAATTTTTATAAAGCCCTTATTTAAGCAAAAAACTTATTTTTTCGCTCTAAAATTTAGAATAATAGACACGGCGAAACCAAAGAGTAAGCCCCAAAATGCCGAACCGATACCAAAAAATTGGATACCTGAAGCACTGAATAAGAAGGTGAGTAAAGCAGCCTCTCTGTCTTTTACTTCATGAAATGCAATTGCAAGGTTGTGACTAATTGTTCCGAACAGTGCGATTCCTGCTAATGCAACAATAAATAGCGATGGAAACGACATAAGCAAACTGGTTAACGTCGCTGCAAACAGTCCCATTAATATATAGAAAAAGCCACAGCTCATTCCTGCGATATAACGTTTAGATGGATCTGGGTGAACTTGATCGTCTAAGCTGACTGCTGCACTAATCGCTGCAATATTCACGGTATAGCAACCAAATGGCGCAAGCAAGGTTTGAGCCGTACCTGTCCAACCAATCAATTGATTCACATGGGGCTGGTAGCCATAGCTTTTAATCATTGCAATACCTGGTAAATATTGCGAAGCCATATTAATCACAAATAAAGGCAGGGCAAGTCCTAAAATAGCAGACCAAGTAAATTCAGGTGTCATCCATACAGGTTGTGCAAGTCCCCAGTGTAAACTCGGGATGTGAAATTCCATGAAAAATGGACAAATGAGAATGCCTGCAATGACTGTAATGACAATGCAATACCGAGTCCACAGTCGTTTAGTGACAATATAGACTGCTAATAAGCTCAGAATAAATGCCCAATTGTTTTGCATACTGGCAAATAGCGCAATACCAAATTTTAGTAACACGCCTGCAAGCATCGCACTGGTTAGGCTTTGTGGAATATAGGCAAGTGCTTTCTCGAAAACACCTAAAAAACCTAAGATTGCGGTGAGTAATCCACAAACTAAAAATGCACCAATAGCTTCATAAAGTGAGTAGCCACTGGCGGATGCAATAATTAAGGCAAGTGCTGCAGTTGACCATGAAGTAGCCACTGGATATTTGAATTTCCAAGAAAGGAGTAATCCCGAAAGACCAATACCTAAACCCAATGCCCAAAACCATGAGGTAATTTGATCCTGATTTGCACCGAGTTGCTGCGCTGCTTGAATGACCAGCACTGCAGAAACACTGATCCCAATTAAGAAGGTAATAAAGCCTGCAAAAACTGCAGGAATAGAAAAGTCTTGGAGAAGTTTTTGCATAATCCGTTGCTTGAAATTTGACTAAATGGTGAAAATGAATGGTCATCATACACCGAACATTGAACAGCTTTGTAGTGAAAATCTAAATATCAAAGAATAAAAACATGAAAGATTCTAATGAACATCATGAGCGAAATTTATGTTACTAATGCTTTTATTCCCAGTTCCTTATTAAGTGATTGATCTTTGGGATTAGACGATCAAATTTGAATCTATAATCAAATTTTTTTGAGCTTCTGAACGGATTTTTATTCCCAAACTGTGTTTAAACTTACATGGTTGAAGTTGCGAGCTTTAATCCAAATCCACAAAATAATAATCCAACACATGCCACACAGCTTGCGGCAACTTTATAACGGCGATTAAAGAAATTGGCAAGTTTTACACCTGAAAAAATTAAAATGGTGAGATAACCCATGCTAATAATTTGTAAAATGACGGAAAGTGCTGCAAAACTCAATGCAGGATAGGGATAAGCAGGGTCAACAAATTGTACAAAGAATGAGAGATAGAACATGATGGCTTTAGGATTGAGCAAGCTAATAGTCAGCGCTGTTCTAAATGGATGGAATTCGGCAACAGTTGAGCGATTATTTAAGTCAGAATCTGCTTGAATACTTTGAGGTTTACTTTGCCAAGTTTTAACGCTTGCAATGAGTAGGCGAATACCGAGATACGAGAGGTAAGCTGCGCCAACAACTTTGAGAATGATAAACAGCCACGGAAAGGCATGTAGTAAAGATGCAGCACCGAGTACAGTGCATAAGATGAGGATTAAGTCACCTGTAAAAACACCTAAAGCACCGATATAACCCGTTTGAATACCAAATCTAGATGCAATTGACATCACATAAAGTGAGTTAGGGCCTGGTAAAATAACGATAAAAATTGTCCCTAGAATATAAGTCAAAATATCAGTTATACCAAACACGTGATGCTCACTTTAGATAAGATAATTAAAAAACCGAGCTTGCATCATAGCAAACTAGGCTGAAAATACTGAGTAATTATGTTGCAACTTTTACTGGAATTATCCAGTAAAAGTTATTCTAAAAAGGCTTTAAACTAGAAAAATTACAGAAAGTTATACTTAATCAATAAAATCAGCATCTAAACCAAAAGATTGACGTAATAATAAAGCCAATTGTTCACGTGCTTTAATAAAGCCATCTATGCCGCCTTGCAACAATTGGAAAGCCATTAGGTCAGATTCTAATTGTTGTTTAAATTCAGCTTTTGAAATTTTTTCATGTGGCTGATCTGGATCTGTTTGAGCATGTTCATTGTTGAGCTGTGCTTCAACAACTCGCATATCTTGTCCTAATTTTTCAAGCAAATTAGGTGCAACGGTTAACAAGTCACAACCTGCAAGTCCAAGTACTTGGTCTACACTACGGAAACTTGCACCCATCACTTCAGTCTTAATGTGATGTTGTTTGTAATAATGATAAATTTCTTTAACTGAAAGTACACCCGGATCTTCTTCTATAGGATAACTTTCAATATTTTCAGCTTTTTTGAACCAATCTAAAATACGTCCAACAAAAGGAGAAATTAACGTCACCTTTGCATCTGCACAAGCCTTGGCTTGGTGTAAACCAAATAGAAGCGTTAGATTACAATGAATTCCTTCGGCTTCAAGTGCTTTGGCAGCTTGAATACCTTCCCATGTAGAAGCAATTTTGATTAAAATACGATTTTGGTCAATGCCGTAATCTTGATATAAAGCAAGCAGTTCTTTGGCTTTGGTAATGGTTTCTTCAGTATTATAAGAAAGTGCAGCATCAACTTCAGTCGAAACACGACCTTCAATAATATTTAAAATCTCTACGCCCAATTTGACGGTGAGAATATCGATTGTACGCTCTACCAGTTGATCGAGTTGATAACCTTCTTGTTTTGCTTGTGCATAAGCGTCTTCAATCAATTCACGATTCTCAGGCTGTTGTGCCGCAGCTGTGATCAATGAAGGATTGGTGGTTGCATCTAAAGGGCGAAATTGTTGAATTGCATTTAAATCACCTGAATCAGCAACAATTGTGGTTAAGCGTTTTAATTGGTCTAGTGCAGATTGTGTCATTGCTGGTTATTTCTTAGTTAAAATAGTTGTGATTTATTTATAACACAATGCAATTTTAGCAAAAGTACAAAATGCATTGAAAACGCCATTATTTTGTATGAATTCTTTGATTTCTGATGTGATTAATCAAAAAACGAGCAGCTGAACCAAGATGGCTTTCTCTATTCCAAACTAAATCTACAAAATATTCAAACTTGGGTGTGAAATCGAGCAAATCTAAAATTTTTAATTGATACTTAAGCTCTGGATTCTCATTGAACATCTGTAAGGGCAATACTCCCCATCCCAATTGTTTTAAAATGAGGGAGCATGCGGAATGATGATTGTCTGTACGCCAATAATTTTTAGAATAGAGTAATTCAGGTTTAACTGTTCGATCACGGCTCGCAACAACAATTTGACGGCTTTGCAAAATTTGTTCAAACCTCACTTGAGAATGAACCGATAAAGGATGGTGAATTGATGCTACAGGTACTAAAGCCTCTTTCTTAAATTCTACGAATTGTTCACGACTTTCTAAAAATTCACGTTCAAACATGAGTGCAAGTTGTGCAGTTTGGTTAATCAGCATTTTTAAAGCATCTTCCTGTGGTGCACTAAAAATATTGATCTGCAAAGTGGGGAAATGTTCAGCCAATAATGCGACATATTCTGTCCAATCCGTATGGATCAGCTCTGAAACCACCACAATATTGAGCGCAGATTCTAAACCTTCACTCAGAGCAAGAGCTTGTTGTTTCCATTGATTCATTTCTACAAGCAATTGCTCCGTTTTTTCAAAAAGAAAATTTGCTTGAGGTGTTGGAACTGGTTCGCGTCCTACACGATCGAAAAGTTTAAGATTTAGATCAATTTCTAAATTGGCAATGGACATACTCACAGCGGAAGGCACTTTTCCAAGTTTCCGTGCGGCAGCAGAAAATGAACCTGTTTCCATCACAGTTTTAAAAATCGTTAATTGTTCTTGGTTGATATTCATACTTTAAGCCATGTAAACAAATGATTGTTTTGCAATTTAAAAATTCATTAGAGATAGAGGCATGAATCAATCGTTTCAACCTTTCAATGAAACTGAAAGAACCTGACTCGATTGATCAATAATATCAAAATATACTACAGCCATCTTAATCAGTAAATGAAGTGAGTATTTTAAAATGATGATTTCTAAAAGAAGGATTATTCATGCACTGAGCTATGAAATCATTCTATTGGTGATCATAGCGATTGCATTAAGTTTTATTTTTGAAGTTCCAATGGAAGTGACAGGAACTTTAGGTATCGCAATGGCTGTGACTTCGGTCATTTGGAATATGGTTTTTAATCACTTTTTTGAAAAATATGAACAGAAGAAAAAGTTTAAACGTACTATCAAAGTTCGTATTTTACATGCGATTGGTTTTGAGGGCGGATTAATGATTGCGACCATTCCTATGGTGGCATATGCGATGAATATGTCTATCCTACAAGCGGTTATTTTGGACTTAGGATTGACCAGTTGTATTCTAGTCTATACCTTTGTTTTCCAATGGTGTTATGACCTGATTGAAGCGCGTATTACGCCCAAAGCAACGTGTTAATACTATGATTTTTCATGACGATGAAGTGTTGTAATGTCATTACATTAGCATTACTTTATCGTCAATTATTTTCTAAAAGTAGTTTATATTTAACGTGTATTCAGCTGCACAAAATTTCAAATGTATAATGGTTGAACGAATAAACAAAAAATTGCAAAAGATAATGTTATTCAATATGTTTTGCAGGTTCGTTGGCTTAGAATAAAGCTTCATCGTCATCATGAGAAAGATTGAGGCAGGTTATGCAACAGTTGCTACCTAAAGAGTTGCACAATACGCACCAGATTGCTGCACAAGCATTGCTTCAAATTTCTACTGAGTTAAAGCAAATTTACTTGGATCAACTTTTTTATTTTAAAAATATAACAGCAGAGAACTTTTTTCATTTCCAAGAGAATGTGCTGAGTTTAGGGATAGCGCATCAATTCATTCAAGTTTCTTTAGATGAAATATCGGGCTTACTATTTAAGCTCAACCTTGAAAATAGAGAGTTGAATGCAGATCATTTAATTAAATTCATCAGTGAAGAAATCAATTTTTATACCGATGGATTTCAGCACATTCACCCAACAGATTTAAAAACAAAAACTCAAATGTTCCGTCAAACGGTGATTGAACAAGTCTTTGAATGGATTGATGGTGAAAATCGGGTAGAGCAGTATTTATATAATATTAGCCTATATGAAGCGCAAAAAATGGATCAAATTCTCATGCAATATGAGTATTTTGATTATGCTTATATAACTGATTTTGCACAATATGGTAAAGAAATTCCGTTAGATGTTGAAATTAATATCAAACATTTATTGCTCATTAATTCTATTTTAGGTCATGAGTTTTTACCAGTTTCTGAATTACAGCCAAAATTATACCAACTGAGTTATGCCTTAGATAAATTTATTCCTAGTCATTATTTGCGAATTTTTAAGATTTTTTATCCTGAATTTTTACAGCTGAAAGACATTATTCAGCACTTTAATAGCTATCGATTATTGTCTAAACATGCGCAAGAACAGCCGCATCTGATGGCCTATGTGAAATTAATGCAGCGTGGCTATTGGCAATATCAAGATTTATTGAATAAACAACATTTTCTAGATCCTAAAGCGCCGTATTGGGATCAAGATTCGATCCAAAAACTACCATTTTGTAACGCTAAACGCAGTGCCAATTGGTTGTTTAAGCAAGATGCATTGGTGAATGATTGGGTTGCGTTGCATGTGAATAGTATTAGTACGAGGATTACGCTCAATGCGCTCAGTTTTATGGATACCTCCAAAATAGATACAGAAGTCTTGGTCTGTGTTTTAAGATTCTTTAGAAATACTTCTGCACGGTTATTTTTGAATGAATGTTATGAATTTGCGATCGATAATGATTGGACGAATGACCCGAAAAATGATCGTTATGACATTCAGTCGATGGATGGTCAGGCACAAAAAAATAGAAAAATCATTTCAAAATCATTTTTATATATTGATGAATGGATAGATCTGACCGTATTAATGACGCAAGATCAGCCGATGCTCTATAAGAAAATAACCTTCAAAATTAACAGAGTGATTCAAGCCTTTATGTTGTTTGTGCAAAATATTGTGTTTGATTTACCCAAAGAATTATTGGCATTTATTGATCCCCAAAAACAGCAACATCCTGATTTTTTTAGGTTATTAAAGAAACATGAAATTAAAGTTGACGATTTTCGCAAAAAATTTAAACATATGCCGACACGTAGAATCCCCAAGCAAAGTATCTTTGATAGTTTTGTTTTAGATTATTTGATGAATGTTTTTGATCAAAATCAAGAGATTGGAAAAAATGTGACTTGGTTAAGTCTATATCACCAATCTGAGCGTTGGCATGAGCAGGTTTATTTTGAAACTACATTGTCAAAACTCAAACAAGATGTAGAGCTTGAGCAGTGGGATAGGGTTTCTCCGATGCAGAAAATCTATTTTGAACAATGGTGTTATGAGGAACTTTCGAGCTTAAAACGAATTATTCAAGAGTCGATTGTATTTAAACATTGTCTAGCGCTGTCTTATACCAAACGTATTATTGATAAAGAATATGTTGCATTCAATATGACTAATATTGAAGATCCAAGTTTGGAATTTACTTTAGGTTGTTTTTACACCTTGGGGCAATTGTCTTTTGATCAAATTCGTTTGCCGAATAACAAAATTCCAGATGAGCGCTATATGTTGCAAGCATTACGTTTTATTCATGATGTGAATCAACATTTAAAATGGAAGTTGACCATTCAGCCGAATGAAGAACTGGGTGATTTATAAAATGTGTTTGCCTTACATAAATTGTATGAATCAAATATATGTAAATTATGAGCAGGACTGGGCTAAAATCATCAGTTCAGCATGTATTAAAATGCGAAAGTTGTGCATTCGGCTTAACATTTTCATCAAAAATCGTTAGGCTATAGCAGTCCAAAACTGATCAGGTCGATATAGGCTGTTATGAAACAAGAAACTGCACTCAAACTCATGAAAGCGGGTGAAAATGTCTTTTTGACTGGGTCAGCAGGTGCAGGGAAAACCTATACGCTTAATCAATACATCAATTATTTAAAAGCCCGTAAAGTGCCAGTGGCAATTACCGCATCGACAGGAATTGCAGCAACGCATATGAATGGAATGACCATTCACACGTGGGCAGGTATTGGGATTAAAGACACGCTTTCAGATGATGATCTGAAACGTATGAAAGAACGTAAATATTTAAAAGAGCATTTAGAAAATGCCCAAGTTTTAATTATTGATGAAATTTCGATGTTGCATGCTAAGCAATTGAATTTGGTCAATCAAGTTTTAAAATATTTTAAAGAATCTGATGAAGCTTTTGGTGGCATACAAGTCATTGCCGCTGGGGATTTTTTCCAGTTGCCGCCAGTGGGTCGCAATAGTGAACAAAACCGCGATAAATTCTGTTTTATGTCAACTGCTTGGGTCGAAGCCAAGTTTCGAGTATGCTATTTAACAGAGCAACATCGTCAAGATGATTCAGCATTAAATGATATTCTCAATGCAATTCGTGCTCAAAGCATTCAAGCGCATCATATTCAAGCACTACAAAGTACACGTGACCAAGACATTGGCGAGACCTACACACGTTTATATACGCATAATATGGATGTCGATAGTATCAATTTTCAACACCTGAATGCGATTGAAGGTACAGATCATCAATTTGTTGCCGTGGCAGATGGTAATGAAAAACTGATTGAAACATTAAAGTCTTCTGTACGTGCGCCCAATGAGTTGACGTTGAAAAAGCATGCCAAAGTCATGTTTGTAAAAAATAACTTTGATATGGGGTATATCAACGGTAGTTTAGGTGAAGTTATTGGTTTTGAAGAAGATGATCAATTGGGAATGTTACCAAAAGTTAAAATGACCGATGGTACAACGCTGTTGGTTGCACCTGAAACGTGGTCTGTCGATAACGAAGGTGGTAAAACCATTGCCAGTTTACAGCAAGTACCATTGCGGTTGGCTTGGGCGATCACCATTCACAAATCACAAGGTATGACTTTAGAAGCTGCAGAAATTAACCTCAGCCATACGTTTGAAAAAGGGCAAGGCTATGTGGCTTTGTCACGACTTAAATCGATTAACGGATTAAGATTACTTGGTTTTAACGACCAAGCTTTAGAGTTGGATAGTTTGGCAATTAAAGCAGATCGTCGTTTTCAAGAACTTTCCAATGAAGCAATAGAGCATTATTTGGAAGCTGATTTAACCCAGCAGCATAATTCTTTTATTCGTCATTGTGGAGGTACATTAAATGCCACAGAAATTGAACGTAATGAGAAAAAACAAGCGAAGAGTGCTGGTAAAACCAATTATGCTTCTGCGACTTTGGATGAAACTCGTGAGCTCTTTGAAGGTGGTTATGAAATCCAAGATATTGCAGTTGAGCGAGGTTTAACACCTGCAACAATTATCAACCATTTGGCACGTTTACACCGTGAACAAGGTCTGGATATTTCAATTGCAAGTCCAGGTGAAGAAGTAGTTGAGCAAGTTCGTAAGATTTATAAAAAATTGTTAAAACGCCAAGATCCAAGTCATTTTAGCGATGATGGCGTTATTAAGTTACGCCCAATTGTAGATTTGACTAGTCCTAAGATGGGTTATGATCAGGTTCGTTTGGCGTTATTATTTGTTGAATAATGTGTTTTAAAATCTAAGCTGTTAAGGAATTCGGTGCTGATATGCCACAAATATTTATTGATTATTCTGACAATATTCAGAACTTAGACAAAAAGAAACTGATGTTAGGCTTAAACCATGCTTTGTTTGATACAGGTTTAGTCGGGCATGTGTTTGATATTAAATCCCGTATTAAAGAAGTTTCGGACTATTTAATTGGATTTGGTGGTGAAAATGGTGCAGAAAATAATCAGGCATTTATTTTCGTACGTTTACAGGGACTAAGTGGCCGTACAGAGGAACAAAAGAATTTGATGACGGAAAGTTTGTCTCAATGTTTACAATCCTTTAATGATTATTCGGCAACTGGTTTAGAGATTCAGCTTTGTGTTGAATTTGCGGAAATGCCGAAAGAAATCTATAAAAAAGTCTTTGTAAAGAAATAAATGATTTGAACTAATTGAAGAAATACTCACGGTATTTCTTCAATTTAATATGTTATAAAATGTGAATATTATCAGGTTAATTAAATTTTAAGTCATTGATATTAAAAATAATAAATAAAAAGTATTACAAAGCTAAAACCTCAATTTCGCCATATTGCCAAATTTTATCTGCACTTAATTGATAAATTTCATCTAAAAAAGCCACATTAAAACTACCAACAGTTTGCGCTTTTTCAAAAGCTAACTTTCCTGCAATAGCAAAATGAATATGTGCGGAGATGGTGGCAATTGTCGGTGTTGCAACAGCACAATATGCTGCGATCAATGCACCCAAGGCACAACCTGTTGCGGTAACTTTAGGTTGTAGAAAACTGCCGCCATTCACTTGGATTACAGCATTTAATTCTTTGGAAAGAATAAAATCAGATTCACCAGAAATTGCCACACATTCACTATGTGCTAATAAAGGCAGGGCTTGTAAATATACTTCACTACTCGAAACAGCGCTATCTACACCTTTAGATTCGACTTGGTTGCCTGCTAATGTACTGATTTCAGAAGCATTGCCACGAATGACTGTAGGATTAAGCAAAACCAATTGATCTACCATTTCGCTACGCCATTTTAAAAATGCGCCATAACCGACAGGATCAAGTACCCACGGTGTTGCTTTACCTGTGACTGTTTGGGCTGAAATTTGTATGGCTTGCATTTGTTCAGACGTGGGTGTGCCTAAATTAATACTTAAAGCAGCAGCGATAGATGCAAAACTTTCAGCTTCAAAAGGATTATCAATCATGGCAGGTGAAGCGCCTGCTGCAAGTAAAATATTGGCAGCATAATTCGCTGCCACGCTATTGGTAATACATTGTACCAAGGGTTGCTGAATTTGTAATTGTGTCCAAGCTTCACACACTTGTTGTAAAATAACATCAGTTTGGATATCAAGTTGATCTACTTGAGAATTTAAAATATTTTCAGGATGATTCATATGAAGCCCTTACTGGGTAAAGTAGTGATCTTGGTGTTTGCAGCTACGACAGAATAATGTCACATAACTCTCAGCATCATAATCGACATTCAATTCATTTGAACCACAATACATACAACGTTTTTGCGAATAAAAACTTAACCGAGGCTCTATTTTTTTCCAAGATTTCCAGATAGGTTGGAAAAAGATAGATTCATCGTAACCTAAAAATTGATAAAACAATATTTGACTCATTTTACTTAACGGAATATTCGGTGGGCGAGGCAGCGTCGATGTTTCCCATTTTTCAGCAAGTGCTCGTTCACGATATTGTTGAATAGTTTTCTTTAAAATATTGGTATTAATAAAGTTATCATTACGCACTTGTAAAGCTTTTTGCTTATACAAATATTCTAAAGCTGTTTGAATGAGATAGAAAATTTGCCCGACAGCTAATGAGTCTAATAAACGATAGCAAAAGGTTTGAAATGCTTTATTGCCAGAAATAAGAATGCCCCAAGTTCGGCAATAATGCTGCATAAACTGCACAATTTCTTGATAAAGCACCATATATAAAGCATTTTTTACTTCATCAGATGTTTTAAAAGGCACACCTAAAGTTAGTTTCTCATAAAACCAATGCCGTAATTGCGTGGTAATACTAAATAAACTGGGCTCAGAATAACCATCTAATCGAACATTGACATAGTATTGATGTGCATCATCGCTAAATTCTTTCGCCACCAAAATATTTTCTTTAATAAGGTGATTGAGTAACTGTGTTTGAAAATAATAATTTGGCGTGATTGGGTGGTATTTCATCTGCTCCCAATCGATATATTCCTGATGACTTGAGCTTTCACGAACTTGATTGTCTAAAAGACTCAATAAAAATAATTTATTTAAAAAACTTAGTTGGTCTAAACCATATTCAAAATGGTCTTTTTTCTGATATTTACGCAGTTCTTGTTGGCGTGCTTCTTTAATCAGTTTACGGCGTTTATTTTGGCAAGCCTCACAATGACAACTTCGTTGGTCATTTTGAAATACTTGATGTTGACAATGACTACATTGATAAAAGTTAATTTCTTTTTCAAACTCTTCAGCTTCTACATAAGACATACTGGCCTGACAGAGTGGGCAATGTGTACTTTCATCGAGCTGTTTTTGCAGAATTTGAAGCATAATTAAATAGTAAAAAAAGATAGATTTTTGATTATACACATCTATGTAGATGAAAGCCGATTGCTTAAAATGAATGTTTTATAAAAAAGAATGATTAGACGAAGTTTGTTCTATTTGGACTGTTCATGACTTGTTGAATTGAGAGTATGGTTAATAAAAAAGTGTGGTAAGTAAAACGGATTGATTTTATTTACCACGTAAATTTTCTATCTAAAAATTTTGCCATATTTACATTAAATTAATAAGCCGCAGGGCAAGGCAGTTCTGAATCCTCAAAATGGTTCATTTTAGCTTGAATCAGCGCTTTGGCTTTTTTATGGGATGCTTTGTGCTGTCCGAGTGCATCACATTGTCTCAAAATAGCGCTCACATCACTTGTTTCAAGCGGAATGCCTTCACAACTCATAAACATAGCAATGACTTGATGATCAAGCTTGGCTTTATCAAGCATTTGCATGGTTTTGATGTTCTCAGTACGAACAATATGGTCTTTAAAAATCATGTTGCACCTCATTTTTTTGGATACTATTTTTAGTATTGTGTGATTTACACATAAATGAATAAGCAAGAATTGTGCACAAAATGTAGTCGTTTGAAAATAATGTAAGTTGCGGTAAATTTGGGGTCGATCAGCTTATGCATAGTTGGGGCATCATGACCTAATCGGTGGGACGTATGACAAATCAAGTTGCTGAAGGTCTCACAAACCAGTCAGCGATCATTTTGAATGGTGATAAGATGTATACCAGTATCAAAAATTGATTCTATTTCCAGAGAGTTGAGCTTTAAAGCCATGCATTTATTACATGGCTTTATATTTTGATTGGCTTAGATGAAGGATATATCAACAAAAAATTCAAAATAGATGTATTTCTGAATTGAAATTTCGGTTGCTTGCGCCCATATTAATCTCCAAGGTGAAAACACAGACAGCTTGAATCTGCAAGAGTATGATGAATCGATCAGCATATTCCCATACAGAAATAAAGGTCTAACATTTTAGAAAAAGGATTAGGGCATTATATGAATATCGTGGCAAATCCAGTGGTCGAAGCAGATGAAACTGTTTATTTAAAAGATTATCAAAAACCTACATTTGAAGTTTTATCTATTCAATTAGATATTTTAGTACATGATGATTATACTCAAGTCCGTTCAAAATTAGTGATGAAACGTCAAACCGTTGGTGAATTGGTACTTCTAGGTCGAGATCTTGAATTAAAAAAAATTCTACTTAATGGTCAGCTTCTTTCTACTTCAGATTATTTATTGGATTCAGAACAATTGGTTATTGCCAATGCGCCAGATGTGGTGACTTTAGAAATAGATGTTGTTATTCATCCTGAAAGTAATACTCAGCTTGAAGGTTTATATCAGGCGAGTGGCAATTTATTTGTGACACAGAATGAGCCCGAAGGTTTCCGTAAAATTACTTTTTATCCTGACCGCCCAGATGTATTGTCTGTTTTCACTACTCGTGTAGAAGCTGATAAAAAATATCCTGTCCTTTTAGCCAATGGTAACTTAATTGAAGCAGGTGAAGCAGGCGAAGGTCGTCATTATACCATTTGGGAAGATCCAACTAAAAAACCAAGTTATTTATTTGCTTGTGTGATTGGTGATTTGGCCGTGCTGACCGATCGTTACACCACTTCAGAAGGTCGTGATGTTGCACTAGAAATTTATGCAGAAGAAAAAGATATTCCAAAATGCCACATTGCTATGGAAGCGCTTAAGCACTCTATGCGTTGGGATGAAGAGCATTATGGTCGTCCATACGATTTAGATAATTATATGATCGTTGCAACCAGTGCATTTAATATGGGTGCAATGGAGAATAAAGGTTTAAATATCTTTAATACATCGTGTGTTTTGGCCGATGAAGAATACACAACTGATGCTGCCATCATGCGTGTACAGTCTGTGATTGCCCATGAATATTTTCATAACTGGACTGGTAACCGCATTACGTGTCGTGATTGGTTCCAGTTATGTTTAAAGGAAGGTTTGACGGTATTCCGTGACCAGTCATTCTCGGAAGATTTACAATCTGCTGCAGTGCAACGTATTGATGATGTTGCTGTTTTAAAAGCACATCAATTCCCTGAAGATGCAGGTCCATTATCACATCCGCCACGTCCAGATCATTTTGTAGAAATCAATAATTTCTATACAGCAACCGTATATGAAAAAGGTGCTGAAATTAACCGCATGATGGCGACTTTCTTAGGTAAAGAAAAATTCCGCCAAGGTACAGATGAATATTTTAAACGTCACGATGGTCAGGCAGTGACGGTTGAGGATTGGGTTGATGCATTAAGTGCAGGTTCAGGTATAGATTTATCTAATTTTTTAATTTGGTATAACCAACCAGGTACACCGAAGCTAGAAGCCAAAGGTGAGTATGACGCAGCAAAACAAACGTATCGTTTAAGCTTCAAGCAAAGCTTAAAAGCACATCCTAAATATCCAAATTTAAAAGCCGTTCCAATTCCAGTGGCTCTGGCGATATTTAATGAAAAAACGGGTGAGCAGGAAGAACTTCATTCGACGGCTTTGGTTGAAAATAACGTGAAAGATGGCGTATATTTATTTGACCAAGATGATGCGGTGATTGAGTTTTTAGGTGTGACTGAAAAGCCTATTGTGTCTTTATTACGTAATTTTTCCGCACCAGTGAATCTTGAATTTAATTATTCAGATGAAGAACTAGCCTTTTTATTACAGTACGAAACCAACGGCTTTAACCAATGGCAAGCGACTCAAACCTTGCTTGAGCGTATTTTGTTGAATGGTCATGATGCTCAGGTTTATGTAAAAGCGATTAAACAAACATTACCGCTTGTTATTGCGAAAGATCCATTATTGGCTTCACGTTTATTTGATGTCCCTTCAGAAGGATATTTAGCGAGCCGCATCGATACGGATTACAATCCAATCGTAGTGAAAGAAACTCGAGACGCACTTTTAAATAAATTGGCAAATGAATTAGGTAATTTTGCTAAAGAAACTTATACAGATCTTGACCCTATTGCTCAAAATGAGTTTTCTCAGGCAATGGGTGTTCGCGCGTTGAAAAATATCATGTTGAGTTTTATGGCGCGTCAGGGCGATGCAGATGTCTTTGATTTAGCATATGAACAGTACCAAAATACAGGCAATATGTCTGAGCGTTTAGGTGCTTTAAAAGTCTTGGTTTGGAATAATGCACCACAAGCTCAAGATGTATTGCAAGACTTCTATAATCGTTTCAAAGATGAAGCTTTGTCTATGGATCAATGGTTTATGATTCAAGCTGCACATCCGAAAGCGACACTAGAAACCATTAAATATTTAACCACTCATACAGATTATGATTTGGGTGTGCCGAATCGTATTCGCGCCGTGAGTGGTGGTTTAAATGCAAATCCAGTGAATGCATGGGGTTTTGGTGTTCAGCATTTCCTCGATTTGGCGAAATATTTAGATGAGAAAAATCCAATTGTTGGTTCTCGTTTACTGCAAGTCTTAACACGTTGGTATACGTTGGCAGAACCACAACGTAGTGAAGTGAAAGCTGCACTTGAAGCATTAAAATCTCAAGTGAAGTCTAAGAATGTGAGTGAGACCTTAAATAGTATGCTGAGTATCTAACGTATTGTTTATACATTCTTCAATGGGAAATAATATCTAACCAAGCCACCTATTTACGTATGAAAATAGGTGGCTTTTTTAGATTTTACTCAGTTAATGATCAAAGAAAAATCAATTAAGACATAGTGATTAATTCATTACTTTGTATGTCTTCTAACCAATCGCTTAAATCCAAATTGTTAATAAAACAATGTTGATGATCAATTTTGAATACCAATAAAGAATCATGAAAACTGATAATATTTGCTAAATGTTGACGAATAATACCAGTATCATAAGTGGTGTTTACTAACCAAGTAGATGTATTTACACGAATTGAAGCATCATAATCATTGATGAGTTTATTGACTTCGTCAAAATGGTGATCATGAGCAGAATTTAAAATAACTAAATAGTTCATATCAATAACCTCCGTAAAAGAGATTTAAGCAAATCGCTTTATTATGTAATGTGATACAAATCACTATTTATTTAATCTAACATCAAATCTATCAGGCTGATCTAGAAAATGTCAGACAATCTGGTGGAATTCGATTGTTGAAATCTATCTTTAAGTTGCTTATTTTTTCGTTGAAAATACTGATCAAAATCAATGATGTTACATAAAGTTGATCAAAAAAATTTCAATTCCAATCTAAATAAAGTAAAATTTATTGTAATTAATTTAAACAATCAGCTCATCAAACGATGAGCTTTTTTTTGTTATTTCTCCCTGCGTTAAAAGTTTGAGGCTGTAAAATGTTGGTCAAGATAGAAGATGGTTTTTACCTGAATTCGATTCATATTATTGCTGTGCATGTTTCTAAAAATATGATTACACAGAATTTTTCTATAGATATCGAATACACTCCAAACAATCAAAGAGCAAATGGTACATATCATAGGAAGTTCCAAAATAAGGTCGATGCAGATGTTTTTCTTCAAAGTCTTCATCAACAAATTTCCAGCAGTTAAAATTTAAGTATCACGTAAATATGCAAGGAATAGGGAAATGGATTTCAAATTATTTTTATTGATATAAGTAAAAATAAAGACTACAACAACATATATAAGTAAAAATAAAATATTTAAACAGAATTGTCACAATAAACTGTTATAAAAAATGAAGTTGCCGCTGTTATGAGTCGAATAAATGGAAATTAGTGTTAAAAAAGTAAATAAACGAATTGAAGAGTTTTTAGCAACTAGTGGAAAACCTAGTGTCTTAGAAATAGGTTATAAAACCTATGCAAAATTGATGAATGAAGATAAATTTGCCAATGCACTCAAGAAAGATCACCAAGATCCGATGTTAAGATTTTACAAAGATATTAAAATTAAGATGGTGACTGAAAAGCATCATTTTGAAATTAAGTAACTTAAAATTTTATACGACCCATCCTAAGTGTATGATTTTATTATTTTTAATGCTGGGTGATATTATCAGTTAAATTTACTATTTTTTCAAGATGAATTTTTTTTGTACAACCTAATCACATAACTTTGCACTTTATACAAAAGACTTTCAAAAATGATTTAGATGCTTACATGATCAAATGTTAGGTTATACAGACTGAATTTAAGTTAAGTAAGGAAGGTAAATATGAAACTTTTAAAAATCATCAGTGTTGGTGTTTTAGCAGGCTATTGCTATAAAAAATTAAAAGCCAAGAAAAAGCAAGCAAACCATCTAAACCATCAGAATGCTGAGGAGAGTGCAGTTCAATAGGTTTAAGAGATTTATCATATTATATTTACTATAGAAGCTTTAAATCTAAGTGAAGCTTCTATACATTAAAAATAGAAATCGATGTATTTTAAATAGACTAAAGCAAAATGAGAATAAAATAAAGAGTGATATTTTATGTTATTATTACTAAATTAGTGTAGTTAATTGATAATGGTTATTATTTACCGATTAATAAAATAAGGTTATTACATTATTATAGGTCGACTAAGGTATAATATTTTGAAATTATTTCGGTTTTTTTCTATAATAATAATTAAAAATATTACAAATTATAACAAAGTATTATAAAATATGATTTTGATTTTTTTGTGATGAAGAATAATGGAAATATTCAAATTTATTAGCAGTTTCAATACATTAAATACTTATTTGGTTTTATCCTGTATTACATTAATGGGATTGGTTTCCTTTTTTTATTTTATGAATCCAAGTTAAAGTTTATAAATATTTTAAAGGGGAGAATTTACAATATATTTCTCCTTTTTTTACCAATTAATTTATTTATATTCATTATTTAAAAAGTTTTAATATAAATTTTTATCGATTCTAATCGTATTGGCTCTAGTGGTTTACTAAAAACTTGTATAGCTATAAATTTTTTATTTATTAAGGCTGCATAAATCAAAAATGACAAAAATTTGCTCGAGCAAAAGATCTATTCGTTTTAAGTATTTAATCAAATTTGATTTTATATTTAAATTACTTTAACATACCGTTTGGTTGGTATGTTTTGACTATTTATCATGAATTCTCTAATTTACGCATATATTTTACTAGGTTTGGCTATAGTTTCTGAGGTGACGGGATCAACCTTTTTGGTTAAATCGCAAGGCTTTACTAAATTGTGGCCATCGCTTGCAGTTGTGGTGCTCTTTAGTATTGCATTTTATCTACTTTCACAAGTTATTAAAGTTATACCTTTAGGCATCGCATATGCAATATGGGCTGGTGTGGGTATTGTACTGACAGCAATAATTGGCTTCTTTATTTTTAAGCAAAGTCTAGATGCTGCTGCGATGATCGGAATTGGTTTAATTATTGCCGGCGTTGTTGTGATTAATTTATTTTCAACATCTACGGGGCATTAATTTTTATTAGATTTCCACTTTTCAATATCACCAATGTATTTGTACATCGGCAATTAGTGAACAATATAGATAAATGATTTAGGTATATAGACTGATGCTAAATGCACATCAACGCAAAAAAGATCCTGAATTGGTTCGACAGAAAATTTTATCAAGTGCAATGCAACTTGCAACAGAACAAGGAGTTACTGGGGTTTCAATTCAAGCCGTTGCGACTTTAGCAGGTGTAACAAAAGGTGGTGTTTTCCATCATTTTGCCAATAAGCAAATTTTGATTGTAAGTATGCTTACTGAATTAATTAGACATTTGGATACTGAAATTCAATATAAAATTGAAAATGATCCTCAAGCATACGGCTGTTTTACTCGTGCATATATAGATGTCACATTATGTAGTGAATCTATTGGTGTTAATTCGGCATGGAGTGCGCTGTGTATGACGGTGATAACGGATAAATCCTTTAGTGATATGTGGAATCGATGGTTAGCACAACGTCTTATTCAGCATGCAGCAACAGATCAAGCCATTGAATTAAAAATCTTACGTTATGCGGCTGATGGTGCATGGTTTATTGAGGGTTTAGCAGCAAAACCGCAAGATGATTATGAACTGATTAAGCATGAACTAATAATGCGAACCTATCCAAAATAGAACGAGTAACTTGATAATAGCGGATGAGTGGTTGTCATTTGTATAATAATAAATGAACTATTCGTTGTACATAGTATCTTTTTTACAATGGAATAAGATTGAAAAATATACACATTGATTAAGCATCACGCATGGTTAAATCAAAAAATAATTCACATAAAAAATAAATTTAATATATCTTAATCTTTTTTTTAGAAAATATATCAAAAAAGGTGCATTTTACTAGTAGATAGATTGGTGAATAGTAATATAATTTATAAGTTGCACAATTGAGGTGCATTATATGAGTAGATTAAATGAATACAGGCCATACCGAAACCACCCGAATTGAAAAAGATTTATTAGGGGCGAAAGGCGTTCCTATAAATAGTTATTATGGTATTCATACTCTCAGAGCTTTAGAAAATTTTAAAATTTCAACACATACGGTAGGTGAACAAAGTTTATTTATCCGTGCTTTAGCGCAAGTTAAAAAAGCTTCAGCTCAAACGAATCTACAATTTGATAAGATTTCCAATGAAATCAGCCAAGCGATTCAAGCTGCCTGCGATCAATTGATTGAAAATCCAGAGCAATGGAAAGACGCTTTTCCTTCTGATGTTTTTCAAGGCGGTGCTGGTACTTCTATTAATATGAATGCCAATGAGGTGATCGCTAATATTGCTTTAGAATCTTTAGGATATGCAAAAGGGCGTTATGACATTATTCATCCTAATGATGATGTGAATAAATCTCAATCGACCAATGATGTATATCCAACGGCATTGCGTTTAGCAACTTATTATTCTTTAGATGTATTGTTTGAAAAAATAAACCATTTAATTCACTCGTTGATTATTAAATCGACAGAATTTAATTTTGTTTTAAAAATGGGCCGCACTCAATTACAAGATGCTGTACCTATGACTTTAGGACAAGAGTTTCATGCATTTGCGACTTTATTAAAAGAAGATGTTCGTTTAATTCAAAGAACACGTGAACTTTTACTCGAAATTAATTTGGGTGCAACAGCGATTGGCACAGGTGTGAATACACCACATGGTTATGCAGCACAAGTGAGTGAAAGTTTAAAATTAATCACAGGATTAGATTTAATCGGTGCTGAAGATTATGTAGAAGCGACAAGTGATTGTGGTGTTTTCATCATCCTTTCAAGTACTTTAAAACGCTTGGCAGTTAAACTTTCTAAAATTTGTAATGATTTACGTCTTCTTAGTTCAGGACCACGTACAGGGTTGTGGGAAATTCGATTACCTGAGTTACAAGCAGGTTCATCTATTATGCCTGCAAAAGTGAATCCTGTGATTCCAGAAGTCGTCAATCAAATTGCTTTTAAAGTCATTGGTAATGATTTAACTATTACTTTTGCAGCAGAAGCAGGGCAATTACAGCTCAATGTTATGGAACCTGTGATTGCAGTTTCACTAAATGAATCCATCGAATTGCTTATTAATGGTATTCAAACTTTGGATGAAAAGTGTATACAAGGCATTGTTGCAAATGAAAAAACTTGTTTTGATGCTGTGATGAGAAGTGTCGGGATTATCACTTTACTTGATCCGATTCTTGGGCATTCAAAATGTGATGAGATTGGTAAACAATGTATTGCAGAAAATAAAACCATTCAAGAGGTTGTACTTGAGCAAGGATTATTGACGCAAGCGCAGTTAGATGAAATTTTCTCATTTGAAAATATGATTTCAGAAATTTCAGTTCAGTCGAATGATGCAATAGGTAAAGCAGGTTAATTTACAACTCTACTTTATTTTAAAAACGTAGATTCAATAGTTGGAAATACGACATTTCGGTGTCGTATTTTTATGCATGGCAGAAAATAATAAAATACTTTATACTGCTGAAAATTTTAATAATCACCATTTATAGAAAACAATATGATTAATAATAAACTATTTATTCTTGTTTTAAGTTTAGTGCTACTTTCAGGATGTTCTAAAAAACATGAGGAAGCCGCTGCCGATTCAAGCTCATCTTCGCAAAATACTCAAGTTGTTGAACAAACTGCTACTGAAACAGTTACCAAAGTTGAAGAACAAACTGTTGAGCCGAGCCCAGATACAATGCCCGTCACGGAGCAAAAACCAGAAATCATTCTCACCACTGAGGCGAGCCAAGCTGAAAAAGCGCGCCGTATGGTACGCGAAGCCCAAGTTGATTTTACCGCAAAAGATGTGGTTAAAACTGCTTTGGAAATTGATAAATTGACGTTTCAAGCAGGAGGTTTTATTGAGCAAAAAAACATTAGTTTTGATGTTTTAGATACGCAAACTCAAAAAATTGCTGATGGTCAAATTCGAGTATTTGAGAAAGTGAATCCGCATGCTGAGCTCATTGTACGTGTGCCAAGTGATAAAGCGGCGTTATATGTGAACCAATTATTACCATTAATGTATTTCCTCAACCAACAGCAATATTCCGCTAAGCGCTTTGAATTGAAGCTTTTAGAAGAAAAAATGACACAAACGCAGACTATTGCAAATGGTACTAAGCAATCTCAACTCAATGAAATTGCTCGTTTAACACAGCTAGAAGTTCAAGACCGCGTGCGTTTTAGTACGATCAGTATTGCGGTTAAACAGCCTGCAATGGTACGTGAGAGTTTGGATGTGGATGTTGATTCTGTCGCACGTTTAAATGGTGATGGTTTCTGGAAACGTGCTTGGAGTGGTATCCAATACGGATGGCAATTTATTTTAGATTTATTGGTCATTCTTATAACAATATGGCCTTTATATGTATTGGTTATTCTTGGATTTATTTTTTATAGAATGATTAAAGCTATTATCAATAAGTTTTTTTAAAGCATGGCATTCTGATCATCATCCTAAAACTAAGCATATGAATGAGTTTAATGATCATAAGCTAGATGAGTAATTGCGTGATTGATTATAATTTTAAAGCAATGTAATCACTGGTTTTTATTTTTAAAGCATCACTATTTTTTTGATTAAACGTTGTTAAATTTATGTGTGAATTGTACATTAGAACACCAGATACTTCATCCACAGTATTTTGAATATGAAAAAGGTCTGTAAATATAGACCTTTTTTGAATGAGATTAATGATCGTGATGTAGATATTTCGGTTGTTTGGGTAACTTCATACTGCAAAACAAACAGATAATGAGCATGACAATCACATAGATGAAAAAGCTGTACTCATGACCTATATCCTTTAGTTTTAATGCAACTGCAGGAGCAGAGCCTCCAAAGATTGCATTCCCAACTGAGTAAGCAAAACCTACACCTAGTGCTCGGATGTGAGGTGGAAACATTTCTGCTTTAACGAGTCCACTAATTGAGGTATAGAAACTTAGACACATCATCAAGAAAATTAATAATAAAGTGACAATCACAGGTGAACCACTGAAATGTGGCATCGCAATGACCATGACAGGGTAGACAAAAATGGCACAGGTGATACTGAATAGCATCATTGAGGCACGCCGTCCAATTTTGTCTGAAAGTATGCCGAACAATGGCTGTGCACACATAAATACAAATAATGCAGCTGTCATCATATAGCCAGAGATTTTGTCATCAAACCCTAAGCTAGTGATGTAAGTTTTTGAATAAACAGTAAGTACATAGAATGTGAGTGAGCCCGCAGAGGTGTAGCCAACGACCAATAGAAAAGTAGAGAAATTATTTTTAAATAACTCTTTCAGGCTGCCTGATTCTTCTTTGACACTATCATCTTTGGAAAGCGTTTCCTTTAAATGACGACGGGCAAAAAAAGACAGAATAGCGACCACACCACCAATAATAAATGGAATTCGCCATCCGCCATTCATCAGCTGCTCTTTGCTCATCAATGCGAGCATGATGACACCTAATGCACTTGCGAGAAGTTGTCCGCCAGACAATGTTACGTATTGAAAAGATGAATAAAATCCACGTTGACCTTTTAGTGCCACTTCACTCATATATGTGGCGACAGTTCCGTATTCGCCACCAACGGAAAGCCCTTGTAATAGTCGTACTGCAAGTAATAAAAATGGCGCTAACATCCCCACTTGTTCATAGGTAGGTAAGGCTGCAAATAGAAATGAACTAATTGCCATGAGTGTAATAGAAATCACCATGGAGTTTTTACGTCCATAAGTATCTCCAATCCAGCCAAATAACCAACTCCCGATTGGGCGCATAAAAAAACTTGCAGCAAATACACCCCAAACATAAATGGCTTTGGTCGAGTCACTCATGTCTGGTGCAGTCAGTGCATGTGTGAAATAAACTGCAAATGCGGCATAGATATAGAAGTCAAACCATTCTACTAAATTACCTGATGCAGCACCGACAATCGCCATGACACGATCACGTTTTTCATGTGGTTGATAGGTATGTGTTTCACTCATAGAATTTCCTTCTCTCTGAATTGGCTTTATTATTCACATTTTATTTCTGAGTCTAAGCACATCTTTTTGGAATGAATTTAGATGTTTTTATTTTATGGATTAATAATGAGCCATGATTAAAAATGCACAATTTATCCACATAAGTGATCATTTATGATGAGAAAACAAAACGGTTTTAAGGTTGTAATTACTGTTAATTTATGAGAATAGTTAAATATACTCTAATTTTTTTTGTATTTAATGATTATATTTTATCAAATAGGAAGAATTTTTTATATTTAGGATATAGCCTTATTCATTTGTTAAATCTCGATTTATGGGTAATCACACCTGAGTTAACCCATCTTAAATTTGTGTCATAACTTCAAATCTTAAAAGCCCCAATTATTTCAATTGAGGCTTTTAAGATTTAACTGAACTTTAATATTAAAAATATTCACTTGCTCATTCATCTGCGAATATTAGTGTATAAATTGTTCTATTGCATCATTAAAATCAGCAGGTTGTTCAATATTTGAAATATGAGAAGCATTAATTTCAAACATCGCACTGCGTTTAATGTTATTCACCATAAACTGCCCATCTGCAACGGTTGTGACAGGGTCTTTTTGACCAGCAATGATTAAAACAGGAATTGAAATTTCTTTTAATTTTTCACGTAAATCTGCTTTTGCCAAGGCTTCACAGCAACTTGCATAACCTTCTGCACTGCTTGAAGCTAGATCTTGAGTCAGTACTTCAACCACTTTTTTACGATCTTTTATAAATGACTCTGTAAACCAACGGCTTGCAGCAGTCTCAGAAATCGGTTGTAACCCTTGCTCACGAACTAATTTTGCGCGATCTAACCATGCTTGTTCCTGACCAATTTTAGCTGCTGTATTGCAAACAATAACGCGATGAAAACGTTCAGGTTGATGAATTGCAAGCCACTGACCTGTTAAGCCACCCATTGAAATACCACAGAAAAAAGCTTTTTCAATATTTAAGTCATCTAAAACACGAATGACATCTTGTCCCAATTCATCAAGACTATAAGGTCCTTGTGGGGCAGAGGATTCGCCATGACCACGAGTGTCGTAACAAATCACAAAATAATCTTTTTTAAAATGATCAATTTGCGCTTGCCACATATTAAATTGGGTACCTAACGAATTTGAAAATATGAGCGCAGGTTTGGATAATTCACCAAAAGTTTGATAGTGGATGGTGGCATTGTTTGAATGAAGTGTTGGCATGGAAAAGCTCCTCTTGCGAAACAATATTTCTCACATCTAAAGATGAGAGAAATATTGTAATAATTTTGGTTTAGACGCGTTCAATAATCAAAGCAATCCCTTGTCCAACACCAATACACATTGAACATAGTGCATATTTTCCTGATGTTGCTTCAAGTTGATTAAGGGCTGTGGTGACTAAACGTGCGCCTGATGCACCCAATGGATGACCAATGGCAATTGCTCCACCATTCGGATTCACTTGTTCTGAACCATCAGCAATGCCTAAATCACGAGTCACTGCTAAGGCTTGGGCTGCAAAAGCTTCATTCAGCTCAATCACATCCATTTGTTCAATGGTTAAACCTGTTTGTTTTAATAATTTCTGAATGGCAGGCGATGGCGCAAAACCCATAATCCGTGGTTCAACACCTACGGATGTTGCAGCAATAATTTTGGCACGAGGTTTTAAATTATATTTTTCAATGGCTTCATCTGATGCAATTAACAATGCACATGCGCCATCATTAATGCCTGATGCATTTCCTGCAGTTACCGTACCATCTGCCTTCACTACAGGTTTTAGCTTGGTTAAGGCTTCAAGTGTGGTTGCACGTGGATGTTCATCCTTCGCAACAATCACTGGCTCGCCTTTACGCTGTGGAATAGAGACAGCTATAATTTCTTTATCGAAGAAACCACGTGCTTGTGCCTCTGCTGTACGTTGCTGGCTTGCTAAAGCAAATGCATCTTGGTTTGCGCGATTGACATTAAATTGTGCTGCAACATTTTCAGCCGTTTGCGGCATAGTTTCTACGCCATACATTTCTTTTAGCTTAGGATTGATAAAACGCCAACCCATAGTGGTGTCTTCAAGTTTTTGAGCACGATCAAAGGCAGTTTCAGATTTACCCATGACCAATGGGGCGCGTGACATAGATTCCACACCACCTGCAATGATTAAATCTGCTTCACCTGCTTTAATGGTACGTGCAGCAATCGCAATAGCATCCATTGACGAACCGCATAAACGATTAATAGTGGTTGCAGGAACTTGGAAAGGTACGCCTGCCAATAGTGCAGACATGCGACCGATATTACGATTATCTTCACCAGCTTGATTAGCACAGCCGTAAATCACGTCATCCACTAGCTCCCAATTCACCGATGGATTACGTTCCATTAAGGCTTTAATCGGTAATGCACCAAGGTCATCTGCACGAATCGGGGCTAAGCCACCTGCATAGCGACCAAATGGGGTGCGGATGGCATCGATAATGTATGCATTTTTCATATTTTATTTTCCATATTCAATCTGTATAAGCTCCTCCCTTAATCCCTCATGAAAGGAGGGAAACTTTCCAATTTGGAATGGATACCTATTGACAAAATTCTCCTAAATTTTGAAAAAGGAGAAGTTCTTTCTGAAATAGGATCTAGGGAGGATTCTTAAATTAGTGAGTCGCATCAATCAATTTTGCACCCGTCATCGACTGCAATTCGTCAAAACTTAAACCATCAACTTTTTCAATGACTTTCATACCATCCGCAGTGACATCAATCACACATAGGTCGGTATAAATGCGGTCTACACATTTTAAACCTGTGGCAGGATAAGATAGTTCAGCAACGATTTTTGCTTCGCCTTGTTTAGTCACATGGTCTGTAGTAATAAAGACTTTCTTCGCGCCGACAGCTAAATCCATTGCACCACCGACTGCAGGAATTGCATTAGGTGCACCAGTATGCCAATTTGCCAAATCACCATTTTCGGCAATTTGGAATGCACCCAGTACCGCAATATCTAAGTGACCACCACGCATCATGGCAAAAGAATCACCGTGGTGAAAATAGGCACCGCCGTTGAGTAAAGTCACAAATTCTTTACCTGCATTAATGAGCTCAGGGTCTTCTTCACCTTCAGCAGGTGGTGGGCCAAATGCCAACAAGCCATTTTCAGAATGCAAAAAAACATCTTTGTTAGAAGGTAGGTAGCTTGCAATTTTAGTGGGTAAGCCAATACCTAAATTGACATAAGCACCATCTGGAATATCTTGTGCAACTCGTTCAGCAATTTGGTCACGAGTTAATTTGCTATAGCTCATTTTAAATTTCCCGATCCAATTACTGTGTAGAGGTTTGCGTAGGGGTTACAGCAACAACATGCTGAACGAATATACCTGGTGTGATGATATGTTCAGGGTCCAAAACACCGAGTTCTACAATTTCAGCCACTTGTGCAATTGTTACATCTGCTGCCATTGCCATGATTGGACCAAAGTTACGTGCAGCTTTGCGATATACCAGATTTCCCCAACGATCGCCTTGTTGGGCTTTGATTAAGGCAAAATCGGCACGAATGGGATTTTCTAAAACGTAGTCTTTGCCTTCATAGTTGAGCGTCGGTTTACCTTCTGCAAGTAATGTTCCGAAACCTGTAGGTGTGTAGACTGGACCTAAGCCCATTCCCGCAGCTTGAATACGGCAGGCTAAATTACCTTGTGGAACCAATTCAAGCTCGATTTTTCCTGCACGGTAGATTTCATCAAATACATATGAATCAGACTGACGAGGAAAAGAGCAAATGATTTTACTGACAGCACCCGATTTCAAGAGTTTGGCTAGACCATAATCGCCATTGCCTGCATTGTTGTTGATAATGATAAGATCTTTGACTCCGAGTTCAATTAACCCATCAATCAGTTCTGCAGGTTGTCCCGCAGTACCAAAACCACCAATCATGATGGTAGAACCATCTTTGATTTGAGAGAGTGCTTCCGTTAATGAGGCTGCGCTTTTATTGATCATAAAATTTTCCTTGTCAAACGTGTTGCCTGATTAACCCTGAGTAGAACTTTGGGTTGAAGGCTGAGCAGATGTAGCCGGTTCGCGTTTGGTTAAAACCAAATGAGCGATCATTCCGATACAAATGCCCCAAAATACTGAGCTGAGCCCTAAAAAATGCATGCCAGAAACGGTGGCAAGAAATGTAATGAGTGCTGCATCTCGTTGAGATTCATCTTTCATTGCTACAGTGATATTGGTTGAAATTGCACCTAGTAATGCAAGACCTGCGAGTGCTGCGACCAATTCTTTAGGTAATAGACTGAAAAGCATGACAATACTGCCAGCAAACAAACCACCTAAAATATAGAAAATACCATTCGCAATACCTGCGATATAGCGTTTTTCTTTTAATTCGTGTGAGTCTTTTCCTGTGCAAAGTGCAGCAGTAATGGCAGCCAAAACAATGGTGATGCCACCTACAAAAGCCACAGCTAAAGAGACAATGCTTGCAACACTTAAAATAGGTTTAGCTGAGGTGTCGTAACCACTTAACTTTATAATCGCCATACCTGGTAAAAATTGCCCAGTGAGACTGACAATGGTCAAAGGAATTGCAAAATTAAGCGTAGAAGACCATGTCCATTCAGGTGAAATAAACTCTGGAATTGCCAATGAAAAACTCATTGTAACTGGGTTCATTTTTCCAAAAAATAAACTCAAGAGAATGCCTGAAAATAACACCCAAATAATGGCATAGCGTGGTGAAAAACGTTTTGCTAATAAAAAACAAGCCAACATGCCAAATACCACATAAGGCATACTGTCTGTGGCCTTAAAGAGTCCGACACCAAATTGAAATAGAATGCCTGCCATCATGCCAGCGGCTATGCCTTGTGGAATCCATTTCAGTAATTTATCGAAAGAACCTGTCATACCAATAAGTAAAATAATCACGGCAGAAGTGATATAGGCAGCAATAACTTCATTCAATGAAATGTGCGGAAATAATGCGACCAATAAGGCCGTACCAGGTGCAGACCATGCGGTAATAATAGGAGCTTTAAATTTTATGGATAAAAAAATTCCTGTAATTGCAGCACCAATTGAACTTCCCCAAATCCATGAAGCCATCATGCTTGAAGAGACATCTGCTTGTTGTGCGGCTTGGAAAAAAATAATCATCGGTCCTGCATAGGAAATCAGCACGGCTAAAAATCCTGCAACCGTCGCTGAAATAGACCAATCTTGTTTTAATGTTTTAAACAGGTGTGCCATTGAAGGCCTCCGTGCGCAATGATCCTGTTATATCGTAAAAAAGATCAAGGATTAACCTTGATCTCCACCGCCAACAGGAACCACAGTACCTGTTATATATGATGATTCATCTGATGCGAGGAAAAGAATGGCATTAACTTGTTCTTGAATCGTGCCATAACGTCCTAAGAATGTACGATCAATGGTTTGATCAACAACTTCTTGCATCCATGCCTGATCTTGTTCAGTCAATGGTTTGCTATTCCTTGGTATTTTACGTGGAGGAGCTTCTGTACCACCTGTTGCTACGGCATTCACACGGATACCATCTTTGGCATGTGCAAAGGCAAGTGAACGAGTCAGCGTGTTCACACCACCTTTAGAGGCAGAATAGGGAATACGATTGATGCCACAGGTTGCAATTGAAGAAACATTTACAATTGTACCGTTATGATTCTTAATCATTTCAGGCAATACTGCTCTGCAGCACCAAAGTGTTGGGAATAATGAGCGACTGACTTCTTTTTCAATTTCAGTAGGGGTGAATTCATGGAAGGGTTTCATCCAAATTGCACCGCCAACATTATTGATCAAGATATCTATACGACCATGTTCAGTGATTGCAGCTTGTACAACGGCTTCTGCGCCAGCATAGGTTTCCAAATCAGCTTGAACCACAATGGCTTGACCACTTTCAGCTTGAATTTCAGCAAGTACATCCTGAACGTAATCTGAGTGGTCCGCCATGATGACTAAACCACCTTCGGATGCGACTTGGAGTGCTACACCACGACCAATACCTTGAGCTGCGCCAGTCACAATCACGACTTTATTTTGAAATCTTTGACGATCTGACATTTTTGTCTCCGACTTAGTTTGCAGAGAATTTTTCAAATAAGAAGTTTTTAGGCTTCACACCTTCGGTGTCTAACCAACCACGAACGGCTTCGACCATCGGCACTGGACCGCATAGATAGATATCAACATCGCCATTATTTAACCAGTCATTTTCGATATGACCTGTCACATAACCTTTGCGTTCATGTTGACTATCAGGATGCGCAACAACAGTACGGTATTCAAACCAAGGGAATTTATCTTGTAATTCATTTAATTTTTCAATAGCAACAAGGTCGAAATCATTGGTCACACCAAAGACTAAACGAACAGGTTGATTGGTGCCTTTATCGTTAAGCACTTGTAACATTGACATAAATGGCGCAATACCTGTACCGCCTGCAAGCATTAACACTGGACGAATGACATCACGTAAATAGAAGCTACCAAAAGGGCCAGTAAAGGTCATTTTGTCGCCAGCTTGAACGGTTTTACTTAAAAACTCACTCATTTTTCCATTTGGAACATTACGTACTACAAAGCCTGTTAAACGATGACCCGGTTTAGAGCTGAATGAATATGAACGAGTTTCAGTAGTTCCTGGAATAGCAACATTCACATATTGTCCAGCAAGGAAGTTAATATCTGGTTGTCCTTCATCCAATTGAATATCAAAAGTAATGGTTGAATCTGACAAGTTTTCTACGTGTGCAAGTGTGCCTTGAAATTGGTGAATTGTTGTTTTACATACTTCCGATGATGCTGCAATTTTAAATATGGCATCAGAGGTTGGTTTGCATTGGCAAGCTAAGATATAACCTTGCTCAGCTTCTTCAGGGGTAAGTGCATCTTCAATATAAGTTTCTTCAGGCATGTCATAACTGCCAGATTCACAAAATGCACGGCATGTACCACATGCACCATCACGGCAATCTAAAGGAATATTAATTTTTTGACGGTAGGCAGCATCAGATAAAGTTTCGTTCTGAGCAACAGAAATAAAACGAGTAACGCCATCTTCAAATTGTAGTGCAATGTTATGACTAGACATGGGAGAAATCCTTTCAAAATTAATATTTGAATCTCTCAGCAAAAAAGTGTTCTGCTGAGAGAGTTGCTGAATTAGAGGTGATATATATCAATCACTTGATTGATATAGTCATTCTTGAGTACGACGTATTTATCTACGATTTTTGGTTGTTCACCAGAGAAATCGATGACATAGCGTGACATGCCAAAATAGCTATAATTGGTTTTGTAACGGAAGCTTAAGGTATGCCAGTTAAAGCGCACGGTCACTTTGTTGCCGTCACGTTCAACCACTTCAATATTTGAAAGATTATGGCTAGTACGTGTATCTGGCATGGTTGCAGAAGAGCGTTCAGTTTTAATACGGAAAACGCGGTCTTCTAAACCTTGACGATTTGGATAATAAATCAGTGAAATTTCAGTTTCAGGATCTTCCACCAAGGTGTCATTGTCATCCCAAGCAGGCATCCAGAATTGTGCACAAGGCGCATAACACTGTAACCAATCATCCCATTGCTCATCATCTAAAAAACGGGCTTCTTGATAAAGAAATTGTGCAATATTTTCTAAAGATGTTTGATCTAAAATCACGGCTGTATTCATGCACTTTCTCCTTCAGTGATTGCTAATTCCTTTTCAGCTGAAATTGCATGTTTCATTGTTTTAAGCCAGTATTGATGCTGTGCAAGGTATAAACCTTCATCTTCAGTTTTGATACCGCTGAGCAGTGGTTTTAAACCAATTTCATTTGCTGCATCATCTGGACCATGTACCCAGTGTTTTGCACCACGGCTCATATCATTCCATTCAATATCAATACCTGCATAACCTGCTTGGCATGCACGGAATTCTTCTAGATCATCTGGGGTTGCCATACCTGAAGCATTAAAGAAATCTTCATATTGGCGAATACGACGGGTACGAGATTCTTTATCTTCACCAATCGGTGCGATGCAGTAGATCGTAACTTCAGTTTTATTCACAGAAATAGGGCGTAGTACACGAATTTGTGAACCGAACTGATCCATGAAATATACGTTTGGATATAAGCAAAGATTACGTGAACGCTCGATCATCCATTTTGACATCGGCGCACCGAATTTTTCGGTATATTCTTCAGCTTTAGGGAAGTTTGGACGATCTTCGGGGTTTGCCCATTGTGTCCAAAGTAGCATGTGACCGTTTTCAAAACCGTAACAGCCACCACCTTGCTTGCCCCATGCACCAGCGCTCATTGCACGGACATTATCTGCAGCTTCTTTTTCTTTACGTTGTTGAGTGGTCGCTGCATAGTTCCAATGTACGGCAGAAACGTGATAACCATCTGCGCCATTTTCAGCAGTCAGTTTCCAGTTACCGTCATAGGTATAGGTTGATGAACCACGTAAAATTTCTAAGCCTTGTTCAGATTGATCCACAATCATATCGATGATTTTAGTGGTCTCACCCAAGAACTCTTCTAGTGATGGAACATCAGGATTTAAGCTACCAAACAAGAAGCCTTTGTAATTTTGGAAACGAGCAACTTTTTTAAGGTCGTGTGAACCTTCTTTATTGAAACAATCTGAATAGCCTGCATCTGTTGGATCTTTAACTTTGAGTAATTTACCTGAGTTATTAAATGTCCAACCATGGAAAGGGCATGTATAAGTTGCTTTATTGCCACGTTTATGACGACAAAGCTGTGCGCCACGGTGTGAACACGCATTGATCATTGCATTTAATTCACCATTGCGATTGCGTGCAATCACAATCGGTTGGCGACCAATATGTGTGGTGTAATAATCGTTATTATTCGGAATCTGGCTTTCATGTGCCAAGTAAACCCAATTACCTTCGAAGATGTATTTCATCTCTAAGTCAAATAAGGCTTGGTCAGTAAAAACTGAACGATGTAGTTTGAATTCACCAGTTTCAGCATTATCGACAAGTAACTCATCAATACGATCTAAATGGCTGGTGTTAATTACAGGAATACGAGGCATGTCCGTTCTCCGACTTTCCAATGTGAGGAAGTCACCAAAGATGTCATTGAAAAGACATCTTGGTTTCTATTGCTAAATGATTAAGCGCTTACGCGACGACGATCAATTTCAGTTGTAGGTGCTGCAGCTTGTTCTTTTACAAGTTCAACATTGAACTGAATGTGTTTGAATGCTTTATCTAATTTGCGGCGTGTAATTTCAGCTTCATCTGTAACATCAACAGCAGTAGCGACTAAACCATCACGCGTTGCAAATGCAAAGTCATCCCAAAGGTACTTATCACCTTCGATATTGAACTGAGTTGTAAGCTTGCGATAACCAGGTGCAGAGATGAAATAATGGACATGAGAAGGGCGATTACCGTGACGACCTAATTTGTCTAGTACAAATTGAGTTGTTCCTTGTGGAGGGCAGCCATAACCAACAGGCATTGTTGTTTGAGCAACATATTGACCTTCAGCATCCGCAAGAACAGTACGACGAAGATTAAAGTCAGACTGAGATTTATCAAAGAATGAATAGTTACCTAAGCTGTTGGCATGCCAAATTTCAACTTTAGCATTTGGAATAACATTGCCTTCAGTGTCAGTCACTGTACCTTCAATAATTAATGCATCAATTGTTGCAGATTCTGAACCATCATCCATGCGAGTAAAACCAACTGTTTCAGGTGCGCCTGCTACATATAATGGGCCTTCGATGGTACGTGGTGTACCACCCGTGATACCTGCTTTAGCATCTGCTTCATCTGCACGTAAATCTAAGTAATGCTCTAAACCTAAACCTGCTGCAAGTAGACCCAATTCATTGGCTTGACCTGCATCGGTGAAATACTCAAGACCTTTCCACAATTCAGTTTGTGAAATATCTAAATCTTCAATTGCTTGAAATAGATCACCTACTAAACGAACCACAATTTGTTGAACACGGGTATCAACAGAACCTGTTGCAGTATCCACATTCATTTGTTTTACTAATTTATCGATTTCTTGGCGGTTCATACTAATGCTCCTTAAGTATGAGAGGTTTTTTACGTGGCTTGCGATGCTTGCTTCCTAAGATGCTGGCTCCTTTGCTTGCCACATTCCTTGTTAAATAATGACTTTGTAAACAATTTTCTAAAAATAAAGCTTTAAAATGTTGTGATATACAGCGATCAGCAGATCACTTAACTGTCATCACCTCGAATAGAAGATGGGTGGCGATTTAAAGCCATTACTTCGATATTCATATATGGATAAAGCGGAAGACCTTGCAAAATGCTGTGTAGTTCTTCGTTACTTTCCACATCAAAAATACTGGTGTTTGAATACTGACCTGTAATGCGCCAAATATGACGCCACTTACCTTGGCGCTGTAATTCATGTGAATATGCCTTTTCAACCGCTTTAATTTCATTGGCTTGTTCAGTTGGCATATCACGAGGGATGTTTACATCCATGCGTACTTGGAAAAGCATATTCAGCTCCTGTTAAAATCAATCTTTAATGACGACGTAAGTTATCAATTTTGTCTTCATCGACTTCAATACCGAGACCTGCACCTGTTGGAATAACAAGTTCAAAATTTTGATATTGCAGTGGCGTTTTTAAAATATCTTCAGTCAGTAGTAATGGACCAAATAATTCAGTGCCATACGCTAAATTTTCAAATGTAGAGAACACATGTGCCGATGCGATCGACCCGATAGGACCTTCCAGCATCGTTCCACCGTAAAGGTCTATCCCTGCAAGTTTTGCAATCTTGGCAATTTCGCAGGCTTCCGTGAGTCCACCAGACTGTGCAATTTTTACAGCGAAGACAGAGGCTGCATTTTGTTTTGCCAGTAGGTAAGCACTGTGAGGACCATATAAAGATTCATCTGCCATAATGGCGATATCAAACTTGCGCGTCAGTCTTTGCATTGCATCAATATTGTCAATTGCACAAGGCTGTTCGATCAGGTCGATACCACCATTTTGCAAAAGCTGAATACCTTGAATTGCTTCAAGTTCAGACCATGCACGATTGACATCAACACGAATTGAAATATCAGCACCAAGCGCTTTTTTAATCGCAAGTACATGCTCTACATCAGCTTCTACTGAACGTGATCCAATTTTGAGTTTGAAAAAATTGTGGCGTTTTGCTGCAATCATTTGTTCTGCTTCGGCAATATCTTTAGCCGTATCGCCAGATGCCAATACCCACAGTACAGGGATACTATTTCGTAGACGACCACCAAGTAATTCACTGAGTGGTAAACCTAAGCGTTGCGCTTGAATATCGATTAGCGCAGTTTGAATCGCACATTTTGCAAAACGATTGCCATTAATATTTTTCTTAATTGTCTGAATCGTTTGAGCGACATTGAGACCAGAAAGAGATTTCAATAGCGGAGCAAAATAGGTATCAATATTGGTTTTAACACTTTCAGGGCTTTCATCGCCATAACCTAAACCGCCAATGGTGGTTGCTTCGCCCCAACCAATAAAGCCATCTTCTGTGGTGACTTTAATCAGTACAAGAACTTGGGTTTGCATCGTCGCAACAGCCATCTTATGTGGTCGGATAGTTGGGATTTCGACAAGCAGTGTTTCTACAGATTTATACATTTTACGCTTCGCAACCTTGCATTAAGCAGCTCATGTGGTATACCTTAAAAGAATGATATGAGTCTGTCTAAGATCAAATTAGCATTTTAATATACCTATAAGGTATGAGGTTAGTCATGGAATTAAGACACTTACGCTATTTTGTTGCTGTTGTAGAGGAGCAAAGTTTCACCAAGGCGGCTGAAAAACTTTTTATCGCGCAACCACCATTAAGTCGGCAGATTCAAAACCTTGAAAGTGAACTCGGAATTCAACTTTTTGAGCGAGGAAGTCGCCCTTTAAAGACCACGGAAGCGGGGCAATTTTTTTATCAGCATGCGGTTAAACTTTTGTCTAATGCCGAAGAAATCAAGACAATGACTAAACGTGTAGGATTGATGGAAAAAACAGTCACCATGGGGTTTGTTGGCTCTTTGTTATACGGACTATTGCCAAAAATTGTTTATATGTTTCGCCAACAACAACCTCATTTAAAAATTGAATTGGTCGAAATGAGTACAAAGGATCAAATTCAAGCGCTAAAAGAAGGACGCATTGATGTCGGATTCGGTCGTTTAAGAATCTCAGATCCTGCAATAAGACGTGTTTTATTGCGAGAAGAACCTTTATTATTGGCAATACATAGTAGTCATCATTTATCTACACAAGCAGCGGGTGTGTATTTATCAGAAGTTGAAGATGAAAATTTATTCTTATACCCCATTCATCCGAAGCCAAATTTTTCGACACAAGTACGTCAAATTTTTTCTGAGCATGGCTTAGATCCTAAAAATTTAAAAGAAGTTCGTGAAATTCAATTAGCTTTAGGTCTCGTTGCAGCAGGAGAAGGTGCTTGCATTGTTCCGGAAAGTGCTAGAACGATCCAACTACCCAACTTAAACTATATTCCAATTCTAGATGATTTTGCAAAAAGTCCAATTTTTTTAGCAATGCGTAATATGGATGAAAGTGAAGATATTCGATCATTATTTGATTGTATTTATCAAGTTTATGATTTAGAGGGCTTTCTTTATGATAGAGCTATTATTTAGATGAAACAATATTCATGTGAAAAGTATAGTATTGATAAATCAGGATTAAATAAAATTTAATCCTGATTTATTTTTTATTAGTCATCAAAATATTTATTTTAATCAAATTAGACTGTTAAATAAGCAAAATAAAAAGTTAAAACTGTATTTAATCGATTGTTTTAAATAATAAAAAATATTCATGCACCTTTTAGGTATGGATATATATGCAATCGGTTTTGGACAAAAAACACGATGTGCCTCATTGTTCGGAAAATTCATAACGTTTCACCGCAGGAGGCAATAGTGCAAACGAATAAACTAAATATTAATCGCATCGTGGACGAGGCGAAATTCACTCCATTTCATTGGGGGGTTTTATTGTGGTGTTTATCAATTATTATTTTTGATGGATATGATCTGGTTATTTATGGCATAGCTTTACCTTTATTGATGCAGGAGTGGGGACTATCTCCAGTTCAAGCAGGTCTACTTGCCAGTACTGCTTTATTTGGCATGATGTTTGGTGCAATGTGCTTTGGAACATTGTCCGACAAGCTTGGTCGTAAAAAAACCATTATGATTTGTGTCGCTATTTTCAGTGGTTTTACCTTTCTGGGTGCATTTGCCAGTAACCCAACAGAATTTGGCATCTTACGTTTTCTTGCAGGCTTAGGTATTGGCGGTGTTATGCCAAACGTAGTGGCATTGATGACTGAATATGCACCTAAGCGTATACGTAGCACATTGGTTGCTGTGATGTTTAGTGGCTATGCAATTGGCGGAATGACATCTGCATTGCTAGGTGCTTGGTTGGTGGTCGATTATGGTTGGAAAATCATGTTTTATATCGCTATTATTCCATTTTTAGCATTGCCTCTCATTTGGAAGTTTCTACCTGAGTCATTAATGTTTCTTGAAGGTAAAGGTAAGACTGAACAGGTACGTGACATTGTGCAAAAAATTGCACCTGAACTCCAAATTACGTCATCGACTCAATTTGAATTAGATGAAGTTACCGCTGGTGATGAAGCACCTTTACGTGCCTTGTTTCAGAAAGGACGTACATCGAGCACGATCATGTTTTGGATCGCATTCTTCATGTGCTTGTTGATGGTTTATGCTTTAGGAAGTTGGTTGCCTAAATTAATGATTCAAGCAGGCTATTCACTGGGTGCAAGTATGATTTTCTTATTTGCATTAAATATTGGTGGAATGGTTGGCGCAATTGGTGGTGGTGCTTTAGCGGATAAATTCCATATTAAACCCGTATTAACCATTATGTTTACTGTCGGTGCAATTGCACTCATTTTTCTAGGTTTTAAAAGTCCGCAATTCGTTCTTTATATGCTAATCGCAGTTGCAGGTGCCGCGACCATTGGTTCACAAATTTTGCTCTATACCTTTGTTGCACAATTTTATCCAGCAACTGTACGTTCTACAGGTCTGGGTTGGGCATCGGGTATTGGACGAATTGGTGCCATTGTTGGGCCAGTATTAACGGGTGCATTACTTACATTCGGCTTACCACACCAAATGAATTTCCTTGTGATTGCAATTCCAGGAATCATTGCAGCTCTGGCGATATTCTTTGTGAATTTAAATGCCTCTGTAGAAAAAAAGAATGCTGCTGAAGCTGGAGAAAATCAACAAAATACTGTTGGAAACTTAACCCATTAATTTTATTACAGCCGGAATCATGGAGATGACGGCTGTTATTAAGTACAAAAATTAAACCGTAGAGAATAGGATGATTTCTACAATGCATATTTTTAAGCACAACATAATTTTAGTCTCTATGGGATTACTCAGCCTGAATATGGCACATGCAGCTGGTTCAATGACAGAAGTTGAACAATTGAGAAGTGAAGTTCAACAATTGCGTGAGATGGTTCAAAAACAGCAGCAATTGCAAAATAGCCAAAGTGTTGTATTAGACAATAATACTAAAGTTGCAGTTGTTGTGCCTCAAAACACCACAAAAGAACAAGCATTTGCTCGTACTAAAGCAGGGGCAGAAGTCACACTGTATGGGAATGTTCGTGCAGATCTATCTTATCAGTCTGAAGGTGGAAGTGCTGACCGACTTTATAATCAGATCAATACCGTTCCTCTTAAAGGTCAGAATGAAAGTAGTGATCAATTAAAATCGACACTTGCTGCGACACGCTTAGGTTTAGATTTTAAAACAGCGGATAAAAATGTTTCAGGAAAAATAGAAGTTGATTTCTTAGGGGCAAATGATGCTTTAAGAATTCGTCATGCATATTTTAATTATGGTCAGTGGTTAATTGGTCAAACATGGTCAAACTTTGCAATTCCAGATTATATGCCTGAAACAATTGATGCTTTGGGTTATGTCGGTGGTGCAGTAAAGCGTGATGCGCAAATTCGTTATACGCATAAATTTAATGCTAGAACTCAAATTGTTACGGCTTTAGAAGATTCTAAAGACGCATTATCAAATATGCGCATCCCTGTTTTATCAACCCGATTAAATCAATCATTTGCAGATCGTGCAGGTGTATTGAGTTTACGTGGTATGGTCGGTGAAAAAAGAACTGCGACGGATAATGAACTCGCTTGGGGCGTTGGATTGGGGGCGAAATATGATATTTCCCCAAAAACAACACTAAAAGCAGATTATTATCATGTCAAAGGTGACTCTAGTTTGGTGTCATGGGCAAACCAAGGCTTTACGGTCGATGCCAATAAAGATATTGTGGCACTGAATCAATTTGATTCAATCACAGTCGGAATTACGCAACAGTTTAATTCACAATGGCGTGGCACACTCGGTTATGGCTATATGAAAGCCGATGATAATAAAGACTATATCAAATCTTTAGCAGATCCAACCAAGGGGAATAAAGATCTTTGGCAAGCATGGACGAATCTTTTCTATAGCCCAGTCAAACCTTTAAGTTTCGGACTTGAGTATGTTTATGGTGAGCGAAAAGCATTCGTTGCTGCCCCGAATGGAAGTACGACAGGTGTAGATAATCGTTTCAGTGCTGTGGCGATGTATAACTTCTAAAATCTTTCGATTTTTCTTTCTAAGTGAAGTCTAATCAAGATAAAAGAAGCTTTGGAAACCAGTCTCTAAATTTAATCATGATCCATAAAAATGCCTTGTTATTTAAACAAGGCATTTTTAATTCTAATCAATTTTTAAGCAGATGCTTTTAAGAATGAGCGAATTTCCTGCCCGAATTTAACAGGTTCAGTGATTAATAGTGTATGCCCAGATTGTTTAAAAATAATATTTTTAGCATTGCTTAAACTACCAGAGACTTTCATTTGTCCTTCTGAAGGATATAGCGATGATTTTTCCCCAATGAAAAATGTCGTCGGGCAATTAAGCTGTGAAATTGCATCGCGATAGTCTTCATCATGATTTAAATAATTATCAATGTACCAACGCATATAATCTAGACGGCGAATAGGTAACAGATGTTTTTGTAATTGTGGGTGTTTTAAAGTTAGATTAAATATAAATGGAGCAATTTTATGACTACCCTGAATTTTGATAAAATTAACCCACATTTCTACCAGTGTTTCACGGGGTTCTGGTGGCAGTTCATCGACAAAACGTACATGCAGATGTTGATGTAGGAATTGTGATAAATCAGACAGTAATTTTTTAAATTTATAATGATTTTTGCCAAATAAGCCAAACGGCCAAGTTTCATCTGTTGGGATTTTCGGGGTTTGATCAATATGCAGATAAGCCTTGAGTTTTTCACGCAAATTGCCATATTGCATCCCATGCATCGCAGTGGTTGCACCCATAGAATAGCCCATAAGAATAAACTGATCGAGAGTCAATTGACTCATTAACGCATCTACATCACGCCAATGGTTTTGAATTGCATCTAAATCTTGTGGAATCTGACAATTACGAGAACCACCAAAACCACGCCAGTCAGGGATGATGAACTTAAACTTCTGAATATTAGGTAAAATAAAAGGAAGCCATTGCCAACTTTGCATGCCTAATCCTGAAAGTACAAGTACGGGTTCGCCTTGTCCAACTTCGCGAACAAATAATTTTTCACCATCTGGCATTGTATAAAAGGGCATAACTATTCCTATTTGACTTCTTTTATTTGGTTTTTCATTGGGCGTTATTGTGACTGAAAAAGGCTATTTTTTAAACCTGATGTTACGCACTTAAAATATTAATCTGTTTTTTAAGCTTTTTGACGGAGTATTAGGCAATAGCTTTGATTTAGGGATTAGTCTTCGACAAAAGTACCCAAAACTATTGTCATCCGCAGAACTCGTCCACGTCCTTAAATTATTGAATGTGTCGCAGAAACATTTCCGAATAGAGCGAGTCTTGCCTCAAACAATTGCGGATGACTTTATCGTGTATCCACATTCTTCGAGATGGAAAGTATGATTTAGATATTATTGTGTAACATCAGTTATGAAATTGAATGCAGATTCATCAGACGATGCTAAATTCAATAATCCTAAATTTATAGGATATTTTCGATAAAGCTCGAAAATTCATATCGTCATAATCATTATTTAAAAATAAATTTATGAATGTTCTGCAAATTTTTTGAGTTGTGGAATCACTTTCCCAAGCCAGTCAATCCAGCCTTTTTCCAAATCTATACCCAATTGTAAAATCATTTTATGAATATATAGTCTGCGATCTGTGTCATTTGTTTGGGCAAAATCTTTGGCAAAAATCTGTTGATAAATCTTTAAATTTTCCTGATGCAATTCTAAATGGCGTTCAAGTTCAGGTAGAACGGAATTTCCACCCAATTGTGCTTCGGCACGTAAACGAACCATAATTTCTTCACGAAGTTGTGCAGGCTCACTTTGTTTAACCATCCAGTCTGCAAGTTCTACACGCCCAGGCTGTTCGACTTTATATGTTTTTTTACGTCCAGTATCTGCTTCATTTTCAAGGGTGGAAATCCATCCCTTTTTTTGCATTCCATTCAGTTCGCGATATATTTGTTGATGCGTCGCATTCCAGAAATACCCCATGGAGCGGTCAAAACGTCGAGCCAGTTCAAAACCTGTACTTGGTTTTTCAATCAGACTGGTTAATAAAACATGGGCTAAAGACATTTTGGTTATATTTCACATATAAAATGGATGTAAAGTCATTATGCAACATGTTGCATAAAAATCAAATCTAGATTATAAATAGATTCATTGCAACTTGTTGCATTAAAATTAAATGAACAGAAATCAGCCAGCATTAAGCAAGCAGGGAGTACCCATGTCGCATTATCCACATTTACTAGCACCTTTGGATTTAGGCTTTACCACATTAAAAAATCGTGTGTTGATGGGGTCGATGCATGTCGGTCTTGAAGAAGTAGACGGTGGGTATGAGCGTATGGCTGCTTTTTATGCAGAGCGTGCTGCTGGCGGTGTAGGCCTAATCGTGACCGGAGGTATTTCTCCGAATGATCATGGTGTGACTTTCTTTGGTGGTTCTAAATTGGATCATCTTGAAGAAGCGGAAAAACATAAGATTATTACTCAAGCGGTTCATGATGCAGGCGGTAAAATTGCTTTGCAGATTCTGCATACAGGTCGTTACTCCTATCAGCCTGAAAATGTTGCACCATCTGCCATTCAAGCGCCAATCAATCCAACTAAACCACATGCTTTAACCTCTGCTGAAGTGCAACAGACCATTGCTGATTTTGCCAACTGCGCAAAACTATCTCAGATTGCAGGCTATGATGGCGTGGAAATCATGGGCTCAGAAGGTTATTTAATTAATGAATTTATTGCGGCTCGTACTAACCATCGTGACGATGAATGGGGTGGGAGTTATGAAAAACGTATCCGTTTCCCGATTGAAATTGTTAAGCGTACCCGTGAGGAAGTAGGTGAAAACTTCATTATTATCTATCGTTTATCTATGTTGGATTTGGTGGATGGCGGTTCTACACTGGAAGAAGTGATTCAGCTTGCTAAAGAAATTGAAAAAGCAGGTGCAACCATTATCAATACGGGTATCGGCTGGCATGAAGCACGTATTCCAACCATTGCAACTAAAGTACCCCGTGCAGCATTTACTTGGGTGACAAAGAAATTAAAAGGTTCTGTCAATGTACCTTTAATTACATCGAATCGTATCAATACACCTGAAATGGCTGAGCATGTTTTAGCGCAAGGTGATGCTGACATGATTTCCATGGCACGTCCGATGCTCGCAGATTCAGAATTTGTAATAAAAGCTGAGCAGGGACGTGCAGATGAAATTAATACTTGTATTGGTTGTAACCAAGCTTGTTTAGACCATATTTTCTCTATGAAAATAGCAACTTGCTTAGTGAATCCACGTGCATGTTATGAAACTGAACTGATTTTCAAAGCATCAGCGATGACTAAAAATATTGCAGTGATTGGTGCTGGGCCTGCGGGATTAAGCTTTGCAACATATGCGGCAGACCGTGGTCACAAAGTTACATTGTTTGAAGCTTCAAATCAGATTGGTGGTCAATTTAATATTGCTAAGACCATTCCGGGAAAAGAAGAATTTTATGAAACTTTACGTTATTTTAAACGTAAAATTGAATTACAACCGAATATTACATTATTGCTGAATCATACAGCGACGTATGAAGAACTCAGTGCTGAAAAATTTGATGATATTGTTGTGGCAACAGGTGTAACACCTCGTCATTTGGATATCGAAGGTATTGATCATCCTAAAGTATTATCTTATCTCGAAGTTTTACGCGATCGTAAAGCTGTAGGTCAGAGAGTTGCTATTATTGGTGCAGGCGGTATTGGTTTTGATACAGCAGAATATTTATCTCATGAAGGTGAAAGTGGCAGTCTGAATCCACAAAAATTCTATGATGAGTGGGGCATTGACACCACTTATGCGAATGTTGGTGGTCTGAAACAGCCAGAAGTTGAACAGTCAGTTCGTGAAATTTATCTGTTACAACGTAAAGCGAAGTCAGTTGGTGCAGGTTTGGGTAAAACCACGGGTTGGATTCACCGTACAGGTTTGAAGCATCGTCATGTCAATATGATCCCGGGTGCGAGTTACGACAAGATTGATGATCAGGGCTTACATATTACCGTAGCGGATAAAAGCATGATTTTAGATGTTAATCATGTGGTGATTTGCGCAGGTCAGGAACCATTTACAGCAATGTTTGATCAACTCAAAGCCGATGGTAAATCTGTGCATTTGATTGGTGGTGCGAAAGAAGCTGGTGAGTTAGATGCTAAACGTGCGATTCGTCAGGGTGCTGAATTGGCAATGGTGATTTGATTTTTAAAGGCACTTTCCTATTAATAAAGTTCCCTCTCCTTTGAGGAGAGGGTTAGGGAAAGGTGATTTTGAATTTCCCCTCATCCTCTTGCGAAGTTTCACTCCTCATCCCGAAGGGAGGAGGAGCTTACTTTACATGAATTATTGTGATGCACTATTTAGAATAAAGGACATAAAATGAGTTACTCAAATACTAAAGCTGCCGTTCAAAAATGGCATGACATGATCGAAACCCGTGATATGTCACTTTTAAATGAATTACTTGCCGATGATGTGGTGTTCCGTTCACCTGTGGCATTCAAGCCTTATGAAGGCAAACAAGTGGTTTATTTTATTCTGACCAATGTCATTCAGGTTTTTGAAAATTTTACTTATCATCGTGAATTTTTTACTGAAGATGAGCAAAGTGTAGTGATTGAATTTTCAGCCGTAGTTTCTGAAAAGCAACTTAAAGGCATCGATATGATTCGTTTTAATGAACAGGGTCAAATCGTTGAATTTGAAGTGATGATTCGTTCACTCAGTGGTTTACAGGCTTTGGGTGCGCAAATGGGCGAACGCTTTGCTCAATATCAGCCTTAATGATTCATTAAAAACTAATCCTACATAAAATATTGGTTCAGGGATTATTTAATATTTCTGAACCATTAGAGCTTTAACTATTGATAGTTAAACTCCGAAAGTTAAAAGTCGAATGCTGTATCTAATTAAGTTTTAAATGTAGAGAAAGATGATGTCTATTCTGAATAAAGTCAGCCAAATGACGCAAACTGTACTGGATAAAGTGACTGGTGCTGAACAGCCGAAAATGTATTATGACCAACAGGGACAGATTAAAGACGTATTAAAGCAACTGCCACAATTACAGCAAAAATATCGTCCAACGCCGTGGTTGAGTAACAGTCATGTACATCTGCTGTATTTTGACATCATTAAGAAAAAAACCATTAAACTTAAATATGACCGTATTGAACAATTGACCATGCAGGATGGTGGCGTCACTGCTATTGCTTGGTATGGTTATGATTTACCAAAAAATACACCAACGATTGTCATTATGCATACCATCACGGGTACACCTGAAAGTATGCGTGAATTGGTCAAAGATTTACATGAATATACAGGTTGGCGGATTGCGCTGTGTCTGCGCCGTGGGCATGCAGGCTTACCTATGCCAGTACCACAAATGTCGATTTTTGGTTCTCCTTCAGATTTAAGAGAACAGATCAGTTTGATTCAATCTGTTTTCCCACAGTCCGATTTATATGCCGTGGGGTCATCCGCAGGAACAGGTTTGTTGGTACGCTACTTGGGTGAAGAGGGTGAAAAAACACCATTTAAAGCTGCATTTGCAATGTGTCCAGGTTATGACACAGAACTTGGGTTTGAAAATGTACATCCTTTCTATACCAAGGTGATGACTAAAAAATTATTTAAAGTTTTTATTCAGCCTTATGCAAAAACTTGGCAAAATGTACATTCAGTACAGACCGTTTTAAAGACTAAAACTTTGCAGGAATTTCAAAATGAATATTTTGAAATGGCAGGATTTAGTGATTATAAAAGTTACTCTCAAGCAACTAATCCTATTTATGTGTTTGAAAATGTAAAAATTCCGCTCATGGTTTTGAACTCGGAAGATGATCCAGTTTGTTCAATTAAAAATCTAGAACCTTTTAAACCGATGATTGAAAAAATGCCGAATATTGTTGTGGTAACGACTAAAAAAGGCAGCCATTGTGGTTTTTATGAAGGCTTAAATACGCAATCTTGGGCTTCAAAGTTGATAGCAGATTTTCTGCAAAAATTTTAATTCGAATAAAATAACTGAAATGGCAATATTTAGATGAATATATGGTTTAAAGCTATGTTTATGCGTTGATATTTGAATCACAAGATTAACTCAGGAAGTTTAAAATAAAAAACCAGTCACTTATGACTGGTTTTTTACATACAATAAATTAAAACTTAGTTTTTAAGTGCAGGGGTAGCAGCAGCAATTGCAGCAGCAACTGCATCATCTTCAGACTGTGCCGCAGCTGAATTTGGTTTAGGTGTAGGTTGAGCTTTTGGTGCAGTTTCAGTTTTTACTGATTCAGCTTTAGCTGGTTTAGCTTCTGTCGCAGCAGGCTTAGCATCAGCAGCTTGCACATTTTGAGTGGTTGCGTGTGCTTCATGAGTTGTGGTACGAACTTCAGTGGTGGTATTTGCAGTTTCAGTACGTTCAACTTCTACATGAGCAGGAATTTCTACTTGCTGTGTATTTTGTTCAGAACTTGGCAAGTTTTCAAATTGCGCAGCTTCAGAAGTCGCAGGTTGAGTAGTTTCTACTTTATCTTGCTCATCTTCTTTAGGCGTTTCTTTTTTTACACAAGCAGATACGAGTAGTACGGTCGCAATTGCACCACAAATTAAAAGTTTCTTATTCATAATGACTCAAAACAAAACAGATTAAAGAGATGTTACTAAGTATAACAGCAAAATGATATTTAAAAATCACCTTATCAAGTGCTAAATTTTTATTGGAAATGCTGATAGAATAGCCAATTGTTTATTGTTCTATGAATTGATGTGATTTGACTTTGCTTTCTGGGTACAAGGTAAAGTAAAATCGCCCAACATTGTAGGCCAATTTAGGCTCCATTGTACGAGAAACTTAATGACCCATTTTATATTCGTCACTGGTGGTGTTGTATCATCACTAGGTAAAGGTATTTCAGCTGCTTCAGTTGCTGCACTTTTAGAAGCCCGTGGTTTAAAAGTGACCATGGTCAAAATGGATCCATACATTAATGTCGATCCTGGGACTATGAGCCCATTCCAACACGGTGAAGTATTTGTCACAGAAGATGGTGCTGAAACTGACCTAGACTTGGGATATTACGAACGTTTCTTACGTCGTGCCAAAATGACCAAATTGAATAATTTTACATCAGGTCGTGTTTATCAAGATGTTTTAAATAAAGAACGTCGTGGTGACTATCTTGGTGGTACGGTACAAGTTATTCCACATATTACGGATAATATTAAAGAACGCGTTATTCGCGCAGGCGAAGGTTATGACGTAGCCATCGTAGAAATCGGTGGGACTGTCGGTGACATTGAATCTCTCCCATTCATGGAAGCTGTACGTCAGTTAATGGTTGAACTTGGTCATAACCGTACAATGCTTATGCATTTGACTTTATTACCATATATCAAATCTGCTGCTGAACTTAAAACCAAACCAACACAGCATTCTGTAAAAGAATTATTGTCGATTGGTATTCAGCCAGACATCTTAATTTGTCGTACTGAATATGATGTAGATGCAGAGACTACACGTAAAATTGCACTCTTTACAAACGTACAAGCACGTGCAGTTGTGGTGTGTAAAGACGCTCGTTCAATTTACCAAATTCCGCGTACTTTCTATGAACAAAATGTTGACGATTTAATATGTGAGCGTTTTGGCTATAACGATTTACCAGAAGCAGATTTGACGGACTGGGATAATGTGGTTGAAGCATTATTAAACCCTGAATATACCGTTCGTGTTGCGATGGTAGGTAAATATGTTGAACTTCCAGATGCTTATAAATCTGTGAATGAAGCACTTTTACATGCAGGCGTGAAAAATCTGGTAAAAGTTCAAATTGATTATGTCAATGCTGAAGAACTTGAAAGCCAAAATGCTGCTGAAGTATTAAAAGATGCTGATGCAATCCTCGTTCCAGGTGGTTTTGGTGAACGTGGTACCGAAGGCAAAATGAAGGCGATTCAATTTGCTCGTGAAAACAACGTGCCATTCTTAGGTATTTGTTTGGGTATGCAATTGGCTGTGATTGAATTTGCTCGTAATGCAGCAGGTATGCCTGAAGCAACATCTACAGAATTTAACCGTTCAACGAAGTTCCCACTCATTGGTTTAATTACCGAATGGTTAGATGAGCGTGGCGAAATTCAGCATCGTAGTACCGAGTCAAACCTTGGTGGTACAATGCGTTTGGGTGCGCAAAAATCTGAATTGGTTGAAGGTACGAAGACTCGTGAAGTTTATGCGAAAGCAGAAATCACAGAACGTCATCGTCATCGTTATGAAATGAATGATCGTTTTATTCCTGCTATTGAAGCAGCAGGTATGAAAATTTCAGGCTATTCATCTGTTCAACATCTTGTTGAGACTGTGGAAATCCCTGAACATCCTTGGTTTATTGCTGTGCAATTTCATCCGGAATTTACCAGCTCACCACGTGATGGACATCCATTATTCGCTGGGTTCATTGATGCTGCAAAAAAACAGCACCTGCAAAGCAAATAAGGTTTGAGTAAAATAGACTAGGAAGTTTAGATGTCACAATTAAAACCACAAGAAATTGTACGTTTAGGCGATATACAAATGGCAAATCATTTGCCATTTGTACTATTCGGCGGAATGAATGTACTTGAGTCGAAAGACTTAGCTTTTGAAATTGCAGAGACTTATGTGGATATCTGTACTCGATTAGGTATTCCTTATGTATTTAAGGCGAGTTTTGATAAAGCCAATCGTTCAAGCCTGCATTCATTTCGTGGACCAGGTCTAGAAAAAGGCATTGAATGGTTAGCGGAAATTAAAAAGCATTTTAATGTGCCGATCATTACTGATGTACATGAACCCTACCAAGCTGCGCCAGTGGCTGAAGTTGCTGATATTATTCAGCTTCCTGCTTTTTTAAGTCGTCAAACGGATCTTGTTGAAGCAATGGCTAAAACACAAGCCATTATCAACATTAAAAAAGCTCAGTTCCTTGCACCGCATGAAATGCGTCATATCTTGAATAAATGCCTTGAAGCAGGGAATGACAAACTGATTCTCTGTGAGCGTGGTTCAGCTTTTGGCTATAACAACTTAGTTGTTGATATGCTTGGCTTTGACACTATGAAAGAAATGAATGTACCCGTATTCTTTGATGTTACACATGCGCTTCAAACACCAGGTGGTCGTGAAGATTCTGCAGGTGGACGCCGTGCTCAGATTACGACACTGGCTCGCGCAGGTATGGCAACAGGGCTGGCAGGTTTATTCTTAGAAGCGCATCCAGATCCTGAAAAAGCTAAATGTGATGGGCCTTGTGCATTACGTATGTCCCAACTTGAGCCGTTCTTAGCGCAACTCAAAGAATTGGATACCTTGGTGAAAGGTTTCAAAAAATTAGATACTCATTGATGCGCTTATTTGCATCTTATTATTCATTCAATAGATCATTCAACTGAGGAATTATTCATGAGCCAAATCGTTGACATTCGTGCACGTGAAATTTTGGACTCTCGTGGTAACCCAACCATCGAAGCTGACGTAATCCTAGACTCTGGCGTTGTTGGCCGTGCATGTGCACCATCTGGTGCTTCAACTGGTTCTCGTGAAGCTTTAGAACTTCGTGACGGTGACAAATCTCGTTATTTAGGTAAAGGTGTTCGTACTGCGGTTCAAAACGTAAATGGTTCAATCAAAGACTTATTGGTTGGTCAAAACGTATTTGAACAAAAAGCGCTTGATGATAAAATGATCGCGCTTGATGGTACTGAAAATAAAGAAAAATTAGGTGCAAATGCAACTTTGGCAGTATCTTTGGCTGCTGCTCGTGCTGCTGCGGTAGAAAAAAAATCTGAATTGTTCCAGTACATTGCAGATTTACGTGGTCAAACAACTTTGACAATGCCTGTACCAATGATGAACATCATCAATGGTGGTTCGCATGCAGATAATAATGTTGATATTCAAGAGTTTATGATTGAGCCTGTAGGCTTTACATCATTCTCTGAAGCTTTACGTGCTGGCGCTGAAATCTTCCATTCTTTAAAATCAGTTTTAAATAAAAAAGGTTTAAATACAGCAGTTGGTGATGAAGGTGGTTTTGCACCAAACCTTCGTTCAAACGAAGAAGCAATTACTGTAATTCTTGAAGCAATTGCTCAAACTGGCTATAAAGCAGGTTCTGACATTATGCTTGCACTTGATTGTGCATCTACTGAGTTCTACAAAAATGGTCAATATATTCTTGCAGGTGAAGGCAACAAAGCATTTACAAGCAACCAATTCTCAGACTATTTAGCTGGCTTAGTTAATCAATACCCAATTATCTCAATTGAAGATGGTTTAGACGAATCTGATTGGGAAGGTTGGTCTTATTTGACTTCTATCCTTGGTGATAAGATCCAATTGGTAGGTGACGATTTATTCGTTACAAACCCTAAGATTTTACAACGTGGTATTGATGAGAAAGTGGGTAACTCGATCTTAATCAAATATAACCAAATTGGTACTTTATCTGAAACTTTAGATGCTATTTATCTTGCTAAAGCAAATGGTTACTCTACTGTTATTTCACATCGTTCAGGCGAAACTGAAGATTCTACAATTGCTGATCTTGCAGTGGGTACAGCAGCGGGCCAAATTAAGACGGGTTCACTTTGCCGTTCTGACCGTGTTGCAAAATATAACCAATTGCTACGTATTGAAGAATTAACGCATGCCGCTTACCGTGGTAAAGCTGAGTTTAAAGGTTTAAATTAATATTTTAGGGCTTCTTCCTCTTTATTTATCTCCTGTAGGGAAATAAAGGAACTTAATTCAGAAGCCTGTTGATTTAGATAAAAAACCACTCCTATACTTTATGTAAAGGAGTGGTTTTTTTCTGCGTATAGAACATGCCGAACAATAGCGTATTGAGTTTCCGATCCTGTGAGCTTGCTGCTTTAAAATTCATTGCGGTGATATTTTTAGTAATACTCCAGTTTTTGCATAGAAATTAGAGTTTTGTGATACTTTTGCAGTTTTCACACAGTTTAATATTCTTCATACAAAATATTTGATGTATATTAGCACCTTATTTAATGCTGTTATTTAAGCCACGAATGCAATGTTAGAAGTATTTAAAACAACTTCAAGTAAAGTGATATTGGTGCTCGCGATTATCATCGTGGTTATACTCCAGTATCGCTTCTGGTTTGGTGAGGGAGGCTATTTCCCTCATCACGCTTTAGTACAGCAAATTGAACAGCAAATGGAAGTCAATGCTGACCTAAAAGAGCGCAACCGTATCCTCGCGGCAGAGGTGTATGACCTAAAAAATGGTGCAGAAGCCATTGAGGAACATGCACGTTTAGACCTCGGTCTAGTCAAGCCACATGAAACATTTGTACAAATGAGTACCATCAGTACACATTACAAACAAATTTATATCGATGAAAATGTTGATTCAAGAACCAATGAAGATGAAGCCGAACCCGCACCTAACCAACCGTAAACTTTGGGCGATTATTCCTGCTGCAGGTTCTGGAAGCCGTTTTTCAAAAACTGAGTTTAAACAATACCAAATCATTGAAAATAAAACGGTATTGGAACACACCGTAAATCGCTTGAATGATCTACCGCTTGCGGGCTATGTTTTAGCGATTGGCGCACAAGACAATTATGCAGAAACTCTGCACTTTAAAAATAGACAAAATGCCCATTTTTGCTTAGGTGGCGCAGAGCGTGTCGATTCAGTTTTAAACGGTTTAAATTATCTTGCACAATTTGCAGATGAAGATGACTTGGTTTTTGTGCATGATGCAGCTCGCCCATGTGTAACCACGCAATGCCTAGAAAACCTTGTAAAGGTTGCAATTGAACAGGAGACAAGTGCGATTCTTGCAATTCCTGTACGTGATACATTGAAGTGTGTTGAGAATGATCAGGACATTAGTAAAACAGTCAGTCGTGACTATTTATGGCAGGCGCAAACTCCACAAATTTCGACATTGGCAAAACTTAAAAAAGCCATAGAAGTAGCTCTGGCGAATAATATTGTTATTACAGATGAAGCAAGTGCATTAGAATATAGTCATGAGCCTGTGCAGGTTGTGATGGGGCGTTCCGACAATATTAAAATTACGTATCCAGATGATTTGGAACTTGCTCGACTGATTTTACAAGCTCAGCAACAAATTCTTCAATAAAACACAAATATCGGCAAAAAATAGACATTATTATCCGTGGATAGATTTTATCACTCGGCATTTGTCTTTATAATTTTGCTTCAAATCCGCATGTTTAAGATTTCTATTCATGACACCATCACCACAGTATAAATTTTTACGCCAATCTGTTCGAGATGGTTTAAGCTTTAATCAAAAGATTTCGAGATGGGATAAATTACACCTCGATCCTTGGTTATTGGGATTCTTAATAATTAACACCATTTTAGGTTTATTAATGGTCTACAGTGCATCTGACCAAGATGTTTCAATGGTCGTACGCCAAGGGATCAGTTTTGCTGTGGGTTTTGTATTGTTATTTATCTGCGCGCAAATTCCGCCTAAAGTGTATCAAGCTGTTAGCCCGTGGTTTTATTTAATCGCAATATTGATGTTAATACTGGTGTTATTGGTTGGTGATGTAAGACTTGGGGCTAAGCGTTGGCTGACTATTCCGGGTATAGGGAGTATGCAGCCCAGTGAATTTATGAAATTTGCTATGCCGTTAATGATGGCTTGGTATTTTTCTAGACAGCCATTACCACCTAAATTTAAACATATTGTGGTCGCGCTGATCATTATGGTTGTGCCTTTTGTACTGGCTTTATTACAACCCGATTTGGCGATTGGTATTGTGATTGGTGGTGTTTTTGCATTATTTTTAAGTGGAATGTCTTGGAGATTGATCCTTGGAACTTTGGGTGCACTTGCATTAGCATTTCCAGTGATTTGGACATTTGTATTACAGGCTTATCAAAAGAAACGTATTCTTACTTTATTTGACCCTGAATCCGATGCTTTAGGCGCAGGTTGGAATATCATTCAATCTAAAATTGCGATTGGTTCAGGCGGCGTTACAGGACGTGGTTTCTTAGAAGGTACTCAGTCGCAACTGGGTTATTTACCAGAGCATCATACTGACTTTATTATGTCGACCTATGCCGAAGAGTTTGGTTTCATTGGGGTGTTCTTCTTATTTGCGCTTTATACTGCAATGATTTTCCGCTGTATGATGATTAGTTTAAATTCTTTTCATAACTATGGACGAATCTTGGCAGGAACGATTGGCTTATCTTTATTTTTCTTTGTTTTCGTAAATTCAGGCATGGTGAGTGGTATTTTACCTGTGACAGGTGATCCATTACCATTGATGAGTTATGGTGGAACAGCTGTTATTGCTTTATTGGCCAGTTTTGGCATCGTGATGTCAATCCATACACATCGCTAATTGTTTTACCTGTGGTTTAAAATTAAAAATAGAGACTCAAAAGTAGCAAAATAATTTACGAAAAGGATATTTATGCGATTAAATATCCTTTTTTTATTGAACATTACGACAACAAAAATAATCCCGATAGTCAAAAAAATGATCACACATCATCACCAAATCCGTGTTGCTAAACTGTGGCAAAGTGCTAAATTGAACCTATAGTCAAAATATTTATAAATATCGATAACTTTTTATCATAAAGCAATAGTTTGTCTGAGGAGTGGTTCAGATGCATATTATCGTTCTTGGTGCAGGCGTGATTGGTACAACTTCGGCATATTATTTAAAACAAGCAGGGCATGATGTCACGGTGATTGACCGACAGCCCAATGTTGCATTAGAAACCAGTTTTGCCAATGCAGGGCAAATTTCACCAGGTTATGCATCGCCTTGGGCAGCGCCAGGGATTCCATTGAAAGCTTTTAAGTGGATGTTTCAGCCACATTCACCATTGGCAATAAAACTGACGGGCGATATGTATCAGTATCAATGGATGGTACGCATGTTGGCTGAATGTAATATCAATCGTTATCAAATTAATAAAGAACGCATGGTGCGAATTTCGGAATATAGCCGTGATTGTTTAGATGAGCTACGGGCTGAAACAAAGATTCATTTCGATGAGCGTCAATTGGGAACTTTGCAGCTATTTAGAAAACAACAACAGTTAGATGTCGCAGGCAAAGATACCGAAGTTTTAAAACATGAAGGCGTACCTTTTGAATTATTAGACAAAGCAGGGGTAATTCGTGCTGAACCTGCTTTGGCACATGCAACGATAGACTTTGTTGGTGGTTTAAGATTACCCAATGATCAAACAGGTGATTGTCAAAAATTTACAACAGAATTGGCTGAACTTGCAGCACAACAAGGGGTCAATTTCTTATTTAATTCAGTGATTGAATCCGTAGAAAAAGACGCGGATTCCATTAAATCGATTGTTCTAAAAGATGGTAAAAAAATTTCTGGCGATGCTTATGTGATGGCTTTGGGCAGTTATAGTCATGAAGTGTTGAAGGAGTTGGATATTGATGCACCAGTATATCCACTCAAAGGCTATTCAATAACCACTAAAATTCTCAATCCTGAATTATCACCTGTTTCTACTATTTTGGATGAATCTTATAAAATTGCATTAACACGTTTTGATGACCGAATTCGAGTGGGGGGAATGGCGGAAATAAATGGTTTTGATCGTTCTTTAAAATCCAGTCGTGAAGACACGCTATTGATGGTGCTACAGCAATTATTCCCCAATGCTAGTGATATTTCAGATGCCCATTTTTGGTCAGGTTTAAGACCTGCGACACCAGATGGTACGCCTATAGTGGGAAAAACTAAGTATAAAAATTTATTTACTAATACTGGGCATGGGACTTTAGGCTGGACAATGTCATGTGGCTCCGCAAAATTATTATCCGATATTATTTCACATAAAACTCCACAAATTGAATACGATGACTTAAATGTATTTCGTTATGACTCAGTGAATCACTAAAGTCATTAGTAAAAAACCGAGCAATTAAATTAAATAGTGGAATATTTAGAACACGTTTTGAATGCTTTGTTGCTTTGCGGTGCAGAGTTGAATTATTCAAATCAGAAAAGACGATCTATGGTGGTATTTAATTTTAGATGATTAAAGCGATCAGGATAGATTTAATTAAGGTTTACATTATTTAACCATTTATTATTGTATTAAATTCATTCAATGGCATATACCTTGCTTTATAACAATTAAATATTATTGCAGGAGAGAAGTCTCTTGTAGATTCGCCGAAGGAGCAACGACCCCGGAAACTCTCAGGTAAAAGGACTGTAATAATTTTTAAAAATCTGGAGAGAAGTTATTTCAAAATCATCGATAAAGATATGCTGAAATAACTCACCGAAGGGGATGGTTTTGTGCAAATGGTTTGCATATTTATCGAAGCTCTCAGGTACCAATGACAGATGGGGCATGCATTGAAAATGTAAAAAAATTACATTTCAACGGAGTGTGCTTATGTGTCATATCGTAGTTATTGGGTCGGGTATTACAGGTGTAACCTCAGCTTATGAGCTATCTCAATTGGGTTATCACGTCACTGTTATCGATAAACATTTATTCCCTGCAATGGAAACTTCTTTTGCCAATGGTGGACAATTATCTGCTTGTAATGCAGAAGTTTGGAATCAAAAATCGACCGTATTAAAGGGCATTAAATGGATGGCAAAAAAAGATGCACCATTATTGCTCAATCCTGCTTTCGATTTACATAAATATGCATGGCTGGTCGAATTTCTAGGCAATATTAAACATTATCAAGCCAATACTAAAGATACAGTGAAGATGGCACTGCTTGCACGTCAAAGATTATTTTCTATTGCCGAGCAAGAAGGTATTGATTTTGATTTAGAAAAACGTGGAATTTTGCATTTTTATCATTCTGAATATGATTATCAAGTAGCGACTGGAGTGAATGATTTACTGTGTAGCGGTGGTTTAATTCGCCACGCAGTAACACCAGAAGAAATAAAAAAAATCGAGCCAAGTTTAACAGGTGATTATTATGGAGGATTTTATTGTCCAGATGATGCAACGGGTGATATTCATAAATTCACTACTGGTTTAGCCAAAGTCACTGAAAAATATGGTGTGAAATACTTATTTGGAATGGAGGTGGTGAATGTTGAGCACACCTCGAATGGCGTTAGTATTCAGTATCATCCAAGCATAGACAATACTCACGGTGAGAGTATAGCAATCGAAACATTACAAGCCGATGCTGTACTTGTCTGTGGTGGTGTTGGAAGTTATCAACTCGCAAATCAATTGGGAGATCGTGTAAATGTTTATCCTGTAAAAGGATATTCTATTACAGTTCAACTGAATGATGAGAAAAGTGTGCAAGGCGCACCGTGGGTAAGTTTACTTGATGAAAGTGCAAAAATTGTTACTTCACGATTAGGTGCAGATCGTTTACGAATTGCTGGTACAGCTGAATTTAATGGCTATAACCGTGATATTCGTTCTGACCGTATTGAACCATTAATTGGCTGGGTCAATAAGAATTTTGATATTTCGACAGAGCATTGTGTACCGTGGGCGGGTCTTCGCCCAATGATGCCAAATATGATGCCAGTAGTGAAACGTGGCAAACGTGAACGGGTATTCTACAATACAGGGCATGGGCATTTAGGATGGACACTTTCCGCTGCAACAGCGGTAATGATCAGCCAAGAAATTGCGAGTTCACATCCGATATAAATGGATTACATCATTTAAACAGCTCAGAATTGATAACAATCAAAACTATTCAGAGATAGAGGAGCTTGCGCTCCTCAAGTTAAATTTTAAATAGTCTAGAAAAATTTTTAAATAGGGCTTTTTATAGCGTAGTAAAAATTTCTTCTTTATTTAAGCGTGATTTCGGAAGTTTTGCATTGAAGTCTGAATCACTACGATAACCCAAAGTTAATAGAACTGAAGGAATCAATCCTTTTTCGGCGAGGCCCAGTTCATCGCTGATGATTGATTCATCAAAACCACCAATCGGTGTTGCATCTATACCTTCAATTCCTGCCGCAAGTAGAGTTTGCCCCAAAGCAATAAACGTTTGATTCTCCACCCAACGTTGAATATCACCTTTTTCATTGCGGTAAAAATCGACATAACCTGTACGAGCATCTTTTTGCCCTTGCTTGGCATTTCCATCTTTAAAACGACCGCTCAAATCATCTTGATTCAATAGGTTAGCTAAGTGGTCTTCGGTAATGTCAGCTTTCGTACAAAACAAAATAGTATGTGAAGAATCAAGCACTTTAGGTGCATTGTAAGCATATTTCCCAACCAATGCTTTTGCGATTTTTTCTTTTGCATCTGTATGATCTGCAATAAAATAATGCCAAGGTTGGATGTTAATAGAAGATGGCGTTAAACGAATAACTTCAAGTAACCGCTCAAATTGTTCTGTGGAAATTTTCTTTGTAGCATCGTAAGCTTTCGTTGTATAACGAGATTTTGATACGTTTAATAAATCCATGAGTGAATCTCATATATCGTAAATTTTCGATATTATAGACTGAATTTATATTATTTAAATCCACAGAAACGTAAATAAACATGAAAAGTAATTTATATTTACAAGTTATTCGATCATCCATTGAATGGATTGCCATTCACCATCATCATTCACAGCTAAAATGATTGCTTCAGAAGTACGTTCACGCCAATCACCCAAAACGATGCGTGTTTTATTAAATTCATTGTGAATTTCAGGACGATGGGTATGTCCATGAATAAGCACATCAACATCAGACAAAGCTTTTTCTACAGCTTGAGCATTCACATCCATAATGTCGTAGGATTTATTTTGCTGAGACTCACGGCTTTTTTTACGAAAACCATTTGCTAATTTTTGTCTAAAACTTAAAGGCATACTTTTTAGAATGCCCAATAAAATCGGATTACGAATAATTTTCTTAAAGCGTTGATAAGACACATCATCCGTACATAGTGCATCGCCATGTTCAATTCTAAATTTTTTATTGGCAATGTTTAATGTAAATTCATCGGGTAGAAGCTTACCATTGAATTGATTGAGGAATTTTTGACCCAAAGCAAAATCACGATTACCGACCAGAAAGAAAACTTGGTTGCCTGCATTGGTAAATTGTTTTAATGCGTTCACGATCTCATCTAACCAAGGGGCGGAGTAATCATCTCCAATCCATGCATTAAACCAATCACCTAAAATATACAGTTGGGTATTTTCATTTTTATATTGTTGTAATAAATCTAAAAACCCCCGAACGAGTCGAGGGTGATCCGGTGACAAATGTAAATCGGCGATAAACAGATGGGTCACTTTGTTTCCTATTCTAATAATCCCTCCTAACCTCCCTTTGAGAAAGAGAGGAGGTTAGGGAGGATTTAAAATTATTCAGAAATAATTTTAGCAGATTCAATCACAACATTTTCTAAAGGAACATCAGCGTGGTGGCCACGGTTACCAGTACGAACGCCTTTAATCGCTTCAACGATGTCTAAGCCTTCAGTTACTTTACCGAATACTGCATAACCCCAACCCTGTGCTGTTTTACCAGTGTGGTTAAGGAAAGAGTTATTTTTTACGTTAATGAAGAACTGAGCTGAAGCAGAGTGAGGTGCTTGAGTACGTGCCATAGCAACTGTACCTTCTTCATTGCTTAAGCCGTTATCCGCTTCATTTTCAATAGAATCACGAGTTGATTTTTCTTTGAAGTTTTCGTCCATGCCACCACCTTGGATCATGAAGCCTTCAATCACACGGTGAAAGATAACGCCATCATAAAAACCGTCACGAACATATTCTAGAAAGTTAGCAACAGTTTTTGGCGCTTTTTCAGAGTTAAGTTCAAGAACAATACGTCCTTTATTGGTGTTTAATTCGACTTGAGGAAAACTCATTCTATAATCTCCTGATCATGACTGAAAAAAGCCATGGGTTTTTGGTTGAGAGAAGCATAAGCAAACTGTAAACTACATAGCAAGCGAAAACGTTATTTTCTTTGTTAATAGTTTCAGAAAAGCGTTTTAATTATCCTATTGTATCTTTTAAAAGTGATTTATCAACTATGAAGCCAAATGATGTTGTTTCAGAACTGCCCAAGAACCCGACAACCAGTACTAATTCTGTCGATGCTGCGCAGCAAGAACAACAGGCGGGCTTGGACTTTATCCGTCAAGTGATTACCGATGATCTTTCGGAAGGTCGTGTAAAGTCAGTTGTGACTCGTTTTCCACCTGAGCCAAATGGTTATTTACACATTGGTCATGTTAAAGCGATCTGCTTAAACTTTGGTATTGCAAATGAATACAATGGTTTATGTAATTTACGTTTTGATGACACAAACCCAGATGCCGAAGAGCAGGAATATGTCGATGGTATTACCAGCGATGTGAAATGGTTGGGTTTTGAATGGAATGGCGAGCCGCGTTATGCATCAAGCTATTTTGACCAACTTCATGCTTGGGCGATCCAGTTGATTGAGCAAGGTGATGCTTACGTCGATTTGCAAAGCCCAGAAGAAATTCGTTTGAATCGTGGTAATTTTGTCGATCTTGGTAAAAATTCACCTTATCGTGATGCATCAGTTGAAGAAAACTTAGCACGTTTTGCACAAATGAATAATGGTGAGTTAGGCGAAGGTAAAGCGGTATTACGTGCCAAAATTGATATGGCATCGCCAAATGTACACATGCGTGACCCTATTTTGTATCGTGTTCTACATTCTGAACATCATCAAACGGGTGATAAATGGAAAATGTACCCAATGTATGACTATGCTCATCCATTATCAGATGCGATTGAAGGTATTACCCATTCATTATGTACATTGGAATTCCAAGATCACCGTCCGTTTTATGATTGGGTTGTGGCAAAAGTTAAATCGCCATCTGTACCGCATCAGTACGAATCAAGTCGTTTAAATATTGACTACACCATTACCTCTAAACGTAAATTACGTAAATTGGTTGAAGGTAATCATGTCAATGGTTGGAATGACCCACGGATGCCAACAGTTGTCGGTATGCGCCGTCGTGGTTTTACTCCAGAAGGTTTACGTGATTTCTGTAAACGTGTTGGTGTGTCTAAAACTGACGGTATTGTGGATGTTGCAATGCTTGAGTTCTGTATCCGTCAATCGCTTGAAAATACTGCTGCGCGTGGAATGACTGTGTTGAACCCACTTAAAGTGACTTTGACTAATCTTCCAGAAGATATGGATTTAAGCCATGCACGCCATCCAAACGTGGATATGGGTGACCGTATTATTCCTTTAACTTCGGAAATTTACATTGATCGTAAAGATTTTGAAGAAGTACCACCGAAAGGCTTTAAACGTTTAATTCCAGAAGGCGAAGTTCGATTACGCCATGCTTACGTGATCAAATGCGATGAAGTGATTAAAGATGACAATGGTGAAGTCGTTGAGCTGAAATGTTCAATTGACCCAGAAACTTTGGGTAAAAACCCTGAAGGACGTAAGGTAAAAGGTGTTGTACATTGGGTTTCTGCAACTAAAGGTATTCCTGCAGAAGTTCGTATTTACGATCGTTTATTTACAGAAGCAGCACCAGATGCAGATGATGATTTCCTTGCGAATTTGAACCCTGACTCTTTAACAGTTCTTAAAGCGGTGATTGAGCCTGCATTAGCATTGGCGAATCCTGAAGATCGTTTCCAGTTCGAACGTGAAGGTTATTTTGTTGCAGATCAGTTTGATCATACCAGTGAAAAACCAGTGTTTAATCGTATTTTAGATTTAAAAGATAGTTTTAAACCTGCTAAGTAATTTGTTGGATTAAATGTATTAAACCCAGCTTCGGCTGGGTTTGTATTTATATGAAGTAAATCTCTCATGAAATGACCACGTCATTTGGATTTAGCGCTTTTACAAGAAAGATTACATAGGGTAAAAGCGTTGAATATATTGGGGAGATGTATCAAGCAAAAATTTTGCTTAAAATCTTAATATTATTTGGAATAAATTAATCTAAGTAATATGGTACTTGCTTTGGTATTTTTGCATAAAATTTATTTTTTTTCAGGTGGTTCTTTGAGTGTTAAATAAGTCGGTAATGTTAATTTTTTCTGTGCTTTTAGTTTCATCTTGATATAGAGCACTAAAGCAAAACAAGTCGTTGCAACTGTTAAAAATAAGCCATTCATATATGTCATAATCGAGCTGATATAGCCAATCGTGGTTAAACGATTCATCATTTTTACAACTTGTGGGCTACTTTCGATGCCCGTAATTGCCCAACTGCATAAATGTTCACAGTTATTGATAATAAGATGGTAGTTATTTTCATGCATGCGTAAGCGCATACGACGGACTGCATGACGTCCTTTGTATTTGGGCTGTTCGTAATGACGAATACTGATGATTTTGCCGTGAGCAAATTTTTCAATTGATGTGACTTCAATCGGGTGCTTTCTAAAAAAATGTGCAAATCCTGAATAGTGGATGACACGTCCTTTTCCCACATAAATACCATGATGGCTATAGCCAAAATGTTTAACGATGAGATGAGCACCTAAAGGATAATGATATAAACGTTTTTTAAGCATATTCCACTTAGTTTAAATAAAGTGTACACATGTATTTAATTGTAAACACAACGTCATTATAGCGTTGTAAAGTGAATATACTAGCGTTTAAAGTGTCAGTTCAGTAATAAAGTAATATAAAAATGTTAACTAACATTCATTATAAACCGTAGCGCATTGTAAAATGGTGAAATTTTTTGAATCTCATGAATATGAATATCAAAGCATTGTTTTTTACATTTGCTTCAAGTATTGGCTTTTGTACTTTACCGTTTCAAGTCAATGCCACCACAACTTATATTAAAATATTTAAAAATCAGCAGGTGATTGCCGATGTTATTCGTATAGATGATTTGGCAAAATTACAATTACTTTTAAATGATCAAAATGGGCAGGCATATAAGAAATTTTATAAAATTCAAAAGGCACATCCTGAATGCTCATTAAGCTTTGCGATGAATGCGGGGATGTATCATGCAGATTTTTCACCCGTTGGTTTGTATGTTGAACATTCCAAACAATTAAAAAAGATAAATTTATTAACTCAAAATTTTGGTAATTTTTTCTTACAACCGAATGGTGTTGTGGCATGGGATCATAAAAAAGCCATTATTCAAGATTCAAAAACATATGCAGAGTCCAAGTTCAAAGCAAATTTTGCAACGCAATCTGGCCCAATGCTAGTCATGAATGGGGCAATTAACTCAATTTTTAAATCGACATCATCTTCCTTAAAAATAAGAAATGGTGTTGGAATTAAAAACAACCAATTATATTTTGTGATTAGTCGTGGGAATATCAATTTTTATGATTTTGCTGATATTTTTAAAACTCAACTAAAAATAAATCAAGCGCTATATTTAGACGGATCGATTTCAAGTGCTTATATCCCACAAGCCAAAAGGCATGATCAAGTATATGATTTAGGGCCGATGTTTATGTATACTGAATCTAAAAATTGTCATATGTAAATGATTAATATTTTTGAATAATTTACATATAAAAACATTTTTTGCGGATAAAAATGAATAGTAATATCTTGCAATCAAAAAGTGATGAGCTAAAAATAGATCATCACTTTTTTTAAATCTAATCGCTTCATACATAAGGCGTTAGAATGACCGATTATTTTGAAACCATACCGATGATAGAGCTTTGAGCTTTACAGGTTTGAGCTGCTTGATCTTTTGGTAGTTTTTTAATGCCTTCTTCAAATGCTTTCTTTTGTTCTTTGAGTGCATCTTCAGGAATTCCGCTTTGTTTTGCTAAAGCTTCCATATGCATCCAAGTTTCTTCACACTCTTTTGGCATACCGCCACAAGCGGTTAATATCGTGCCTAATGCTAAAATTGGAATTAATTTTAATAGTTTCATGTCAATATCCTCATTTTGGTTTTTTAGAAATGTTTATAAATATTCATAATTTCTAGTTTATAGCATGTACAAATGACCAATCGATTGATTTAAATATAGTCAAAAAAAAGACTTCTTTCAGTTCATTTTTACACCAGAAAGAAGTCTACGCTAAAAAGTAAAATTAACCAAATTTCAAGCCACTATGTTTAATCCTAAATCTGCTTTAGAAGCGATAACCCATTTTCAAACCATAAGCAATTGCGGTATTGTTCCTATAATCACCTTGTTGTGCAACTTCTGAAGCACCTGGTACAGGAATGTAATACGTCCCATCTTGCGCAGTGGCATCACCAATCCAGAAGTATTTGATACCGCCTGCAATAAAGTAATTTGCAGCAGGGTTGTATTGAATGCCAAGCCCTAAGCCCCAACCGCCTTTGGTTGGATTGAGTACAGATGCGGGGTTGCCAGTACCAGAGTCCCAACTGACATCTGTAGAAGCGCTCCAACGATCTGTAAATTGGTGTCCTAATCCAAACGTAGCACTGTATTGATCTTTGTGATAATCATCAAGGTTAAAACCACCTGCATATGTTCCTTGACTCAGCTCAGCCGTGGCGAGCTCTGTGAGTGCGCCAAACTGAGTTGGGCGAATGGTCGTTTCTTTCCAATTGACCCAGCGTGCATTTAAAAATACGAGCGTGTCTTTATAAACGCCTGTTTGAAAATCTAAATTAACTGATTGTGGTGTAGTTATTTTTGTATCAGCAGGGGGGGTTAATATCAAGGATTCACCAAATATGGTTTCTTGAGTATCTATTTTATGCTTAATTTCAGAACGATAAGTGACAGCAGCTTTAAGTGCAATTTCAGGAATTTGGAACGCTGCGCCTGCTAACCAACCTACAGCACTGTCTTCTTTAAAATGAGCATCATAACCATTAAAAATACTCATGGAATTACCACGTAAAGAAACACTGCCTTTTACAGTTTGATAAACGCCACCACCATACAGGTTTATATGAGGATCTGGTTGAAAACCAAACAACATGCTGATGTTCTGTGTATCTACATCTACAGAAGTACCTGTTTGGGTATATTCATTATCAGAAAAAGTATTATTACTTCGTAAAGGATATTGCACACTTGCACCAAAAGGTTGGTCGTAAATCAAGCCAAAAGACATTTTTGGTGCAATTTGAAGTTTCAGTGCTGCATTATAATATTGAAATGAATTGGCCATATCTCCAGTATTCAAGTCACGACTATTTGCATCGACTAAATCTGTGCGATCGCGGATTTTACCTGAAATATCAGGAGATACAGCAGCAATATTGGCTTCGAAATAGTTCTTATCTTCAAGAAAAGCGAGTATCGATTGTCCCGATTGATCCATTGCGGCAGCATGAGTATATGTCGTTGCGAACAAGCTCATCATACTGAGTAGAAGAGGATTTATTTTCATACGATTCTTTCCTTGATCATATTTTTGTCATTCATTACACATTATTGATAAATTATGCACATGAGATCGATTGATCTTTAACGCACTTTTTTACATCAATTTAATGTAAAAAGTATCTTTGTCGATTTTAGTGAATCATTTTTGATATGTGGAATAAAAGGGCGTAGATGACCAATATGAGGGGGGATTTTCGGACTTTATGAATAAAATGGAATATATTTTTTTACGATTTTCAAATTAAAAATCGATGAGAAGATAAGGCAACGAAATTGAAAAATTAAATTCAGATTTAAAAATATGGATTCAAAATCAAAAAAGCATCCAGTGAACTGAATGCTTTTTTATATGATCATCCGTACCTATTGAATAGGCGGATGCTGTAATTGGGTTAACTCTTTTTTGCTGAAACCTCGCGATGCCAAGACTTTCTTTATACCTATAATCACATCTTCATCTGTTGCTTTGGATAATGCCGCAAGAAGTTGATCATTGGATTTACAAGAGCAGTCATTTTCAACACAAGCAATTTGATTTTTATGCTCATTTTTCTGTTGATCTGCTACAAATACCTTTTGCCAAAAACTCATAGAGCCACTAACCTAACCTAACTAAACCTAACATAGTTCGAAATATAGCCGTTTTATTTTTAAATGCAAGATGCCCACCAGTTAGTTGCAGCTAAACTGAACGGATTTTTTCGATGAATTTAAGATTCATGAATGGTGAAATCTTTTATCAGTAAAAATAATAGCTACAACTTAATGATATTTATCAATTTAAAATAAATATTGCAATATTGAGCGAAAAAAAATAAAAGTTCAATATTGCAAAGCTGTAATAAATTGTTTAAATCTTTTCAAGCAATACGCCAGATTCAATATGGTGCGTATAAGGAAATTGATCAAACATCGCAAATTTTACGATTTTATGAGTTTGAAGTAAGGTCTTTAAATTGTCATGTAGAGTATCAGGATTACATGAAATGTAAATAATGTGGTTGAAACCTTGGAGTAGCTTTAAGGTATCATCATCAATTCCTGCACGTGGAGGATCAACAAATACGCTATCAAATTGATAACTTTGAATATCAATTTCAGCTTCTTGTAGGCGACGGAATTCACGTTCGCCGTTATACGCTTGGGTAAATTCTTCTGCAGATAAACGTGCAACTTGAATATTATCAATCTGATTTTCTTGGATATTCCATTGTGCCGCATAAACCGAAGATTTTGCTAATTCGGTTGCCAGTACACGATTGAATTTTAAAGATAAAGGTAGAGTAAAATTACCATTACCACAATACAATTCTAATAAGTCTTTTTCTGAGCTTTCTGCGGCATTACACGCCCATTCCAACATTTTTTGGCAGACTTGTGCATTGGGTTGAGTAAAGCTACTTTCTATTTGTTTATATTGAAATTTACGTTCAAAAACTTGTAATTCTTCAATAACAAACTCATCACTTAATACCAGTTTTTGCCCACGACTGCGTCCTACTATTTTGATGTTGAGCTGTTCGGCAAGCTGTTTTGCTGATGTTTCCCAAGCTTCGTTTAATGGCGCGCGGTAAACCAATGTAACCAGTATTTCGCCTTTCAATGTCGCAAGAAAATGTACTTCAAATAGACGTTTTGCAAGTACTTCGTTGGATTTTAATTCCGTTAGCAGAATTGGCATTAATGTATTAATATTTTGATCTGCAATTGGAAATTCATCTATGCGTATAACTTTTTTCTGCTGATCCGCATCTCTCTCAAACATGGCATAGAACATTTCATCATCTGTATGCCAAATACGGAATTCTGCACGCATACGAAAATGTTGCTCTGGCGAAGCAAAAACTTCTAAAGATGGTGGATTGAATTCTGAAAATTGAGTTTGGATTCGTTCAATTTTGGCATCAAGCTGTTGTTGATAAGATGAAGTCATAAAAATCAGGGGAACAGTGGAATTAAGCAGTGGCGATGGTATCAAAAATACAGGGTGATGGACAAATCATTCCTGTCCATCTTGCAATATTTAGCAAATTTTAAAGCAATCTACTGGGATCCCGTACCTTGTTTCTGTACTTAGATATTATTAATGAGAAAAAAATTATTTACCGTTTACTTAAATGTTCCACTAAATAATCAATAAATACGCGCACAGCAGGCAGTAAACCGCGCCGTGATGGATAAACAGCATGGAAAATACCATGTGGTGATTTCCAGTCAGGCAGAACATGAACCAATTCACCTGATAAAATATAATCATTGGCAATGGTGTCAGGCAGTAGGGCGATACCGCAGTTTTGACTGGCTAGTTTTGCTAACATCATCAAGTCTGAACCCATTAAAACGGGATTGATTTTGACTTTTTTCTGGTGATTTTGATCATCATGCAAAACCATCTGCTGATCTAGATGGTCATCAGCCATACTTAAAATACGGTGTTCAGATAGATCTTCAGGCTTTTTAAGTATACCAAATTCGTTTAAATAAGCTTGGCTAGCAAATAGATGCTGTTCAATATTTTCAAACTTACGCAGCACCAAACTTGGGTCATCATCTAAATTTGCACGAACACGTAAAGCGAGATCAAAACCTTCATTGATGATATCTATACGGCGGTTGCTGACTAATAACTGAACTTTTATTTCTGGATAAGTCTTTAAAAAATCGGGTAATATTTTAGATAATTCATTTTGAGCTACTGAAACTGGCACACTGACTTTAATCACGCCACGTGGTTGCTCACTCAGATGATCCACCAAATCATGTGCCGATTGTGCGGCATTCATCATGACTTGAGCATGACGATAAATATTCATTCCAATATCGGTCACAGCAAAATGACGTGAACTACGCTGGATCAGTCGAACACCTAACTTTTCTTCTAAATTATATACACGGCGGCTTAATTTAGATTTTGGAATATCTGTTGCTCGCTCAGCCGCACTGAAGCCACCGTGCTCGACCACTAAACCAAAACAGTAAAAATCATCCAAATCTGTGAGCATGAATACATTCCATAATTGCAACAATAGCGCATTATTAAACTTAATTGTTGCACGAAGTCAATTCAAAATTGTGAAGTTTATTCAATGATATTTAAGAAAGTTAAATTGCTTTGGTCATAAGGATCGAATGTACTTGTTTATATTCTTCCAATCTTAATAAGTCTTTATTTGTGGGTTGGGCAATGCGTGATAAATCCATGTTATCAGCAACATCTGCAAGTTTAACCACTCTGGCAATCGGATTTTTAACCGCACGGTATGCTGCCTCAATACGTGATTCACCTTCTTTTTTGGTGAGTGCCAAAATTGCATCGATAATATCTTGGCTAAATCCGAGTGAAATGAGATCTACAATGGTTGTATCTGTATCTTCTAAAATGTCATGTAACACAGCTACAATTTGTTGATCCGAAGTTTTAACTTTAAACATAAGCCTAAGTGGATGGAAAATATAGGGTTGTTGCCCTTTATCTTTTTGACCAGAATGTTTACGTGCTGCTAAAGCAATCGCTTTTTCGATAGTTGACATATTATCCTTATCTTTCTATTTTTAAAGTATTAAGTCATTTATTCCATGAAATATTGAGCGAATTGAAAACGAGTATTTAATTTTTCTACAACTCGTTTAGAATACAATTTTATTCTGTTCCAAAGCGTATGTCATTTCAACTGATCACACTCGAAAATTCTGAAGAAAATGTTACATGCTTGCATTGTCAGCATGCCGTAATTGATTGGAGTGAAGAGCAATATATCCAACCTTGCGAACATACCTTATTTATTGCAATGGATTTGGGTTTTGAATATATTTCAGATGAATTTGAAAGTTCTATGCAAAGAAGTGTAGATGAAATTCATGCAAATGATGATCAAGGTTTAGATATTTTCAATGAATTAAGCAATTCTCGTTATTCTCAGTTTTTGATTTATAAAACCAGTTTGGGGATGGTAGGAGATCAGGAGTTTTATCGCTATATTGGGTTTACTCACGAAGCTGTTAATGCATAGAATAATAAATTAATATTTTATTCAGAATAGTTTCTTGCGATATAGATAATTATGCTGATCGAAAATGTTTAAAATTTAATTTTTCATCAAAAAAGAACACAAGCGAGTGAGTTATTCGCTTGTTTATCATTAATGAAAATAGCGTAGCTTTGGAGTGATCAGGAGTAATTTTAGTATAGGCGTTACTTGCACGTTTAATGATGCACCAATTCCAAAAAAACTTACTCCATTTTTAAGCGAGCTCAAAAAAAGGCTTTGATAAACAAAACCTTTTGGTGTTACTTTGAATAAGAGCTGATTGGAATGTAATTAATCTTTCTTTAAGTTTTCATTAATTAAAAATTCAACCAATGCTTTTTGTGCATGTAAACGGTTTTCTGCTTCATCCCAAACCACAGCATTCTTATGGTCTAGCATATTTTCAGAAATTTCTTCACCGCGATGTGCCGGTAAACAGTGCATAAATAAACAATCAGGATGTGCTAAATCCATCAATTTTTCATTAACTTGGTATGCTGCAAAAGCATCTTCTCGAATCTTTTGCTCTTCTTCTTGCCCCATGCTTGCCCAAACATCAGTCACGATGAGATCTGCATTGACTGCGGCATCTTCCGCAGAACCAACAAGCTCTACACAATGGGCAAACTCAGAAAGAAATTCTTCTTTAGGTTCATAACCTTTAGGTGTTGCAATTCTTAATTTAAAGCCCCACATATGCGCAGCTTCAATATAAGAATTACACATATTATTGCCATCGCCAATCCAAGCTACGGTTTTGCCTTGAATAGAACCACGATGTTCAACATAGGTCTGAACATCTGCCAATAATTGGCAAGGGTGATGATCATCAGTCAAAGCATTGATCACAGGGACACTCGAATACTCTGCAAAACGCTCAACAATGTCATGTCCAAAGGTACGGATCATTACAATATCCAGCATACTTGAAATAACACGTGCAGAATCCTCAATTGGCTCGCCACGCCCCAATTGTGTGTCGCGTGAAGATAGAAAAATTGCACTACCACCAAACTGAGTCATACCAGCTTCAAAAGAGACACGCGTACGTGTACTCGACTTTTCAAAAATCATTCCCATGACTTTACCGACAAAGGGCTGGAAAACTTCGTTATTGTGTTGTTTTCGCTTCAGTTCTAATGCTCGGTCAATAATCAGGTTGAGTTCAGCAGTAGATAAGTCACGTAAAGTTAGAAAGTGTCGCAGAGCCATGGTTACTCCACAAGAATCGCATGATCAAAAACAAAAGTGCATTGACCAACAATTCATTGTTGGTTAGTGGGAAATAAAGAGGAGAATCATTTAATATACTATAAGCAAGGTAAAAAGCAAAAAAATTAGACCTTTTGATGAGCATCTAAGAAGATATCTACACTATAATTTAAGTAATCGAGTATTTCTTGATCAGATTCTTTAATTTCAATCCCCATCAAAATTCGCCATTCTAAATTTCTTAAGATCCCAAAGTAGATTTGCGCTGAATATTCAGGATTATCGCACTTTAATTTACCTTGTTCTGCAGCACGCTGTAGGGCATTAGCAATTGCCATTTGAACATGCTTAGGTCCTTTTTCATGGATATATAAAGCTAATTTTTGGTCAGATTGTGCACGTTCGAAAATAAGCCGAATAAAGGCAATATTTTCTGGAATGATCATATGCTTATAAAAATGAAAAAGTGTTTGAACCAGATAAGATTTGAAATTATCTAATGTTTGATCAAATTGAGAGCAAATATTATTAAAAAATAAATCACGACGATAATCACAAATCGCAGTGAATAATCCTTCTTTATTACCAAAATATTTATAAATTGAGGCTTTAGAACCACCTGCATGATTAACAATATCATCTAAGGACACTGCATCATAACCACGCTCTAAAAATAGATCATTTGCACTAATTAACAACGCAAAACGGCGCTCATGACCACGTTTTGTTTGTGGAAAATCACAGCCTAAAGTTTCGATTTGCGATATGTCGTTGTGCATAAATATTAACAATGATTAAAAATGAGTTGGGTTGTTACGAGTATAACAAAGAAGTCAAGGAAATTCTGTTGATACATCGAAATTGTCTCGAATGAGTGAAATTTAGACGGTTAATTAAAAAAATGAATCAAAATTCATTTTTCTTTGACTAAAGTTTTAGAGTAAACTCTCTATATGTCATATCTGAAATATAAATTATGACTATACTCAAACCTCAATAAATAAGTGACCACTGTGGAAAGGAATATGACACAAGAATCGTCTGCAGGCTTAAGATTTAGACAAGCTCTAGAAGTGGAAAAACCATTACAAATTATTGGTACAGTCAATGCTTATGCAGCAATGATGGCGAAACAAGTCGGCTACAAGGCGATTTATGTTTCAGGTGCTGGTGTTGCGAACTACTCTTATGGTTTACCTGATTTAGGTATGACCAGTCTTGACAACGTATTGGAAGACGTCCGCCGTATCACAGAACGTGTAGACACACCATTATTAGTAGATATCGATACAGGATGGGGCGGTGCATTCAATATTGCCCGTACCGTTAAACAGATGATTGCCGCAGGTGCAGCAGCTGTTCATATCGAAGACCAAGTCGCGCAAAAACGTTGCGGTCATCGCCCAAACAAAGAAATCGTTTCTCAACAAGAAATGGTGGATCGTATTAAAGCAGCAGTAGATGCAAAAACCGATTCGAACTTTGTCGTTATGGCGCGTACTGATGCCTTACAAAAAGAAGGTTTGCAAGCCGTTATCGACCGTGCATGTGCATGCGTAGAAGCAGGTGCAGATGCGATTTTTGCAGAAGCGATGACTGATATTACGATGTACAAAACGGTTTGTGATGCTGTTGGTGTCCCTGTTCTTGCCAATATTACAGAGTTTGGTGATACCCCGTATTACACCACCCAAGAACTCGGTGAACAGGGCATTTCAATGGTGCTTTACCCATTGTCTGCAACCCGTGCGATGCAAAAAGCAGCACTAGAAGTATTCCGTTCAATCCGTGAAAGCGGTACACAAGTCAATGTGCTGGATATCATGCAGCAACGTAAAGAACTGTATGAAATTTTGGATTACCACACTTTTGAAAACACCTTAGATAAACTATTTACTGAAGAGAAATAAAAAATGGCTGAAGGAAAAGTACTCAGTGGCGCAGGATTGCGCGGACAAGTTGCAGGCAAAACTGCATTATCAACTGTTGGTAAGAGCGGCGCAGGCTTAACTTATTGTGGTTATGATGTGCAGGATCTTGCAGAAAACTGTCAGTTTGAAGAAGTTGCATATCTTATTTTCTTTGGTGAATTACCAACCTCAGAACAGCTTGTCGCTTATAAAGCAAAATTAAAATCTTTACGTGCAATTCCGCAAGCACTGAAAGAAGTTTTGGAGCGTATTCCTGCCGATTCACATCCAATGGATGTGATGCGTACAGGTGTTTCAATGCTCGGTAATTTAGAAACTGAAAAATCATTTGATCAACAGCAAGATGTGGCAGATCGTATTCTCGCAACTTTGCCGGCAATCATTTGTTATTGGTACCGTTTCAGCCATGACGGCGTTCGTATCGAAGAAAATACCGATGATGATTCAATTGGTGCACAATTCCTGCACTTACTTCGTGGTGAAAAACCAAATGAATTGCATGAACAAGTGATGAATGTATCGTTAATTCTTTATGCAGAGCATGAATTTAACGCATCAACATTCACAGCACGTGTATGTGCATCAACATTGTCAGATATGCATTCATGTATCACTGGTGCAATTGGTTCACTTCGTGGTCCATTACATGGTGGTGCAAATGAAGCTGCGATGGACATGATTGAAAACTGGACGTCGCCTGAAGAAGCTGAGCGTGAAATGCTGGGCAAATTGGCACGTAAAGAAAAGATTATGGGCTTCGGTCATGCAATCTATAAAGACAATGATCCGCGTAATGACATCATTAAAATTTGGTCTGAGAAATTAGCTAAAGATGTTGGCGATACAGTTCTTTACCCAGTATCTGTACGTTGTGAAGAAGTAATGTGGCGTGAGAAGAAATTATTTTGTAATGCAGACTTCTTCCATGCTTCTGCTTATCACTTTATGGATATTGCAACCAAATTGTTCACACCAATATTCGTGATGTCGCGTGTAACAGGTTGGGCTGCGCATGTGATGGAACAGCGTGCAGACAACCGTATTATCCGCCCAAGTGCAGATTATACTGGTCCGGAATTACGTAAAGTTATTCCAATTGCTGAACGTTCAGCTGCTTAATGAATGAAATTGTGAATTCTACATAGGATTCATAAGTGTAAATAAAGCCTCGAAAGGGGCTTTATTTATTTGTTTTCATAAAAGAAAAATCATTTCTATGGTAATAACAAAACAGGATCTTCAATGCTATAACCTGTTTCTATAGGGATTCCATCGTATTTTACGATGACTAAGATTTTATTGTGTTGTGGAATGGTGTAGCTCTGTGAAATACTGAGTTGCTCATCATAATGAACAGCCGTTTGTTTCTGACTTTTTAACTGAATGCTTTGTACAGTATAAACAGTGTTTCGCTGTGTATAAATGAATGATGGGTCTTCAGTCGATGGCATTTTCTTGATTGAAACTGAGTGGGGTAAAATCTTCACAGTATGTGGTGCTTTATACGGCGTTAAAGGTTTTAAGTGAGCCCCTATAGCTTTAAGTGTGTTATCAAATTTCTTTTCAGCCTGAACAAAATCATGTTGCATTAATTTTTTAGATGGATAAATAGAACTGACTGTAATTAATTTATTAGGTGTTTTACTGTTTAGTTGAAAATAATAAAGCTGAGGGAGTCTTCCACTTTCATCAACATAGTGTCTTAATAGATAGATTTTTTGATCTTTTTGATCATAACCGAGTACGGTGATTTCTTCAGGCCCACCAAGTGTGGCATAACTCTGAATTGAAAAAGAAAATAAGATAGTAATCCATATAATTTGAAAGTAGTAATTTATTTTTTTACTCATATTTTATTCGTGTATTTATTTGCTGATTTAGTGATTTTATCTAAACTTTTTCAAATTTGACACTGTACTTAATCAATATGTTGGTTTTTGTTTGATGCATAAAGATTAGGCTTAAACGGCTTTGTTGCATAAAGCCTTCAAAGATAGAGTTCTCTTAAGTATCTTAAATTTAAGAGACAACTTGGGTATGAGGTCGGCCTAACTCTGTAAATTTATTTAAGACCGCTATACGTGCATGAATTGCATTGACATGACTGTGAAAATTACGAGCACTGAGTTTATCTCCCAATAGTTTTATACAATGTATCTTGGTTTCAACCAAACTACGTCGATGATACCCAGACTACTTTTAGAGATAGGTCTGTGCAACAAAGCCATTTCTTATTGATAAAGGACGGTGAATTCTAAAATGAATAATCTACTAATACCCAATGAAAATCATTAGGCATTATATTACTTGCCTTACTTGGAATTTTAGAACTTTTCAGGCGTTGCTAAATTCCACATTCTAAAATAGAAGTTTTCATCATCTTTATTATCACAATTGAGTAACTCACCATCTTTCAACCAAAAATGTAATTGTGCATAATTTTTAATTTCACGGTCATTGATCCGCTGTGCTAAATGATGTGCTTTGATCTCGGCAGGATGTTGTAAGCCAGCAGCTGCAATCATTTCTGCAAGGGCTTTGAGCGTATTTTTCTGGAAACTAAAAACGCGTTCAGCTTTAGACGGAACATCTAAGGCTTTTTGACGTTCTTTATTTTGAGTGGCTACACCGACAGGACATTGATTTGTATGACAACTTTGGGCTTGAATACAACCAATTGCAAACATGAAGCCACGTGCAGAATTCACCCAATCTGCCCCCATTGCCATCGTACTGGCAATATCAAAAGCACTGATAATTTTTCCACTTGCGCCAATTTTTATTTTAGAGCGTATGCCAGCACCCACTAAGGTATTGTGAACAAACAATAAACCTTCACGTAAAGGCGTACCCATATGATCAATCAATTCGATAGGTGCTGCACCAGTACCGCCTTCGGAACCATCCACCACAATGAAGTCAGGATAAATTTTTGTTTCAAGCATAGCTTTGACAATACTCATGAATTGCCAAGGTTGACCAATACATAATTTAAAACCGACAGGCTTTCCTGCTGATAATTCACGTAATTGTTGGATAAAATTCAGCATTTCAATTGGTGTATGAAAAGCCGAATGTGAAGCCGGAGATACACAATCTATATCTCTAGAAATACCACGAATGTGAGCTATTTCCTCTGTAATTTTATTCTTAGGAAGAATACCGCCATGTCCTGGTTTAGCACCTTGTGATAGCTTGATTTCAACCATTTTAATTTGCGGTAAAGCCGCTTGCTGCTTAAATTTTTCAGGATCAAATTTTCCATCTAAAGTGCGACAGCCAAAGTAGCCACTGGCAATTTCCCAAACAATATCGCCACCATTTTCAAGATGATATGGGCTTAAACTGCCTTCACCAGTATCGTGGTAAAAATGTCCTAACTTCGCACCTTTATTTAAAGCTAAAATCGCATTGGCACTTAAACTACCAAAGCTCATTGCAGAAATATTCATAATCGAAGCACTATAAGGTTGTGAGCACTGCTCATTACCAATACTAATTCGGAATGTATTAAAATCTGCTGGGTTTTTCGGTGCTATTGAATGGGTGAGAAAGCGGTAATCTTCTTGATAGACATCGGTAATTGAGCCAAAAGGCTTATCTGCATTTTCATTTTTTGCCCGTTGATACACTAAGCTTCTTTGAGCACGTGAAAAGGGTAATGCATCATCATCAGATTCGATGAAATATTGACGAATTTCAGGGCGGATATCTTCAAAGAAAAAGCGGAAATGTCCCATAATTGGGTAATTTCTCAGAATTGAGTGTTTTGACTGAATAATATCGTGAAAGCCGACAAGGGTAAGTGAAATGCCTATTATCCATACGATATTTAAAACGTTATCTGAGAAAAAATAATAAATAAAATGACTTTCGTGAAAGAAGATAGTCCAAGTCAAATAAATTGCGATGAAAATACTCAAAAACCATATGGAATATCGAGAAAAAAATGTATTTAAAAATTTGTGACGAATTGATTGAGCAGGGCTTGCCATTATTTTGTGTTTCCAGCGACGTTACTTTCACTAAGTTGCCAATTTTATGCATATTTCTCAAGTAGTGAATTGTTAGGCATGAGAATGGTTCTAATTATGTAGTTCGAAGTTACACATCAGCAAACACATGATCTATATTTGAAACATTTTAATTTGCAGGTATTCTGCTATTATCGTGCGAAACAGATTCAATTCAAAAATATTTAAAATAGGAAAAACAATGGAAAGTTATATAGATAAACTTGTAAATCCGAATATCAGTTTTATGGCCACTTATATTTGTATTGTGGTTGTTATTTCCTATTTAGGTCTATTTTTCATGTACTTGAATAATCAAAAATTACAAAAAGAAAATTTACAATTGAAGCAACAATTACAGGGCTCTTCAGAAATGACACAAACGATTTCTACCAATAAAAGCATTGATCTCAATAAGTAAGTAACGTTTTGATTAAATTGCTTTCCTCAATGTTCATTCCCTTGTTATTTTTCCCTGAGTAAAGGACAAGAGAAATAAAAAGGGCTAATGAAAGACTTTTATTCATAAAAAATAAAACCTGAGCATGTCAGGTTTTATTTTCAAAGCTATGGAGGTTTTTTAACGCTTATTCTTCAGTTGGAACAAGCATCAAAATAGATTCATTTAATAGCATTACTAAATCTTCTAAAATTTCTTCATCTGCCAAATCTAAATTCAATTCTACTGTTTGACCATCTGCAATTTGCTTTAAAAATGGAGTAAATGCTTCTGAAATACAGATGCCTTCACCATTCGCCCAAAACAAAATTTGCTCGTCTTGGTCAGAATAGAGTAGGCGTGAAGCTGGTTCTAATTGAATGTGATAGCCTTGATCTAGAACTTCTTCTAAATCTCCAGTCCCCATCTCTTCTGCTTCAGGTATATTTTCAGGATATTTAGATTCTGACATTAAGCTCATAATGGCATCGTCTAAAACAATAGAATTTTGCAATTGAGTCATGATTTCAGCTTTTAAATAAGCCAATTCATTTTCAGTCACTTCACCTGCACGAGAGACTTGGTCACGTATAATATCGACTAAAGGATTTTTTAGAGTTTGATTTTCAGAAAATTTATCACAAACTCGATCCATCATGTCAGGCACATTAGGCATGCGAAAACCGAATGAATAAGTCAGACAGTCATCTTCTGCTACGCCGTAATGCGCTAGACCAGGTGGGACATAGAGTAAATCACCCGGTGCAAGCACTTCATCAAAATTTACATCTATTTCAGATAATATTTTTAATGGTTGACCTGCAATAATTTCAGAATCTTCATCACACATTTGACCTAACTGCCAACGACGATGCCCATGACCTTGTACTAAAAATACATCATAAAAGTCAAAATGTTTCCCTACAGAACCACCGTTAGGCGCATATGACACCATAATGTCATCACGACGCCATTGCGGAATGAATGGGAATTTCCCCCAAAGTTCTGCTAAATCAAACGAATAGTGATCTACGGCTTGAACCAATAATGTCCAAAGCTTTGGTAATTTTTGGAAATCACCTTTAATCAATGGTGCATTTTTTACTGTCCATTGGTTTGGATCTTTGTCTTTTTGTTTAATGAGACGGGCAGTGGTATTTTCATCTAGTGCAAGCTCCATTACATCAGCTGGTACAAGAAGATCTATGATTTCAGGAATCGCATTACGTACTAATAATGGTTTTTTTTGCCAGTATTCTGAGAGAAATTGTTCTGCGGTAATTCCGCCTAAGACATCTAAAGGTTGGGACATGAAAATAGCCTAAGTAAATTTGAATCAATAATGAAGCTATTGTCTTATGAGATGATGCATGGTGCAAGTTGTAGTTTAATTTTAATTTATTCCAAAGGTAGTCTTAATAGGATGAATCACCAGAAGTTAATGGAGTGAAAATGAGGTTGGTTTACTTTATGGTGAGTTTATTTGGAACGCTGAATTCTTTATTCTTATAAATGTGTATGTACCATTTATGGCTATACATAAAGCATCTACATAGTATTCATCAATATATTAAAAATTTGGTGGTGTCTTAAAAGTATACTGAGTCGTAGGTCAGATATCGTTCGGTGTTAAATTTGTCATCAATTTTTCTCGAACTTTTCCGCCTGTTATTAGTGACTTAATTAAGATAGTATTTAGTTTAGAGAATTATCCTAATTGCCTATTCAGTATCATGAAGGTATTTTATGAATAATATTTAGAAGCAATTAGGCTTAGAAGTTTTATTAAGGCAACGAAATTCCCAATTTCCTCAAAATTCCACACAATTCAATCATTGGCATACCCATTAACGTCGTTTGATCTTGCCCAATCATTTGTTCAAACAAACTGATTCCTAGACTTTCACATTTAAAACTGCCTGCACAATGTAAAGGTTGATCGATTTCAATATAGCGCTGAATTTCTTCAAGTGTTAAGTCTCTAAATTTAACATGATAATGTTCAACCAACGTCTGCTCAAAACCTGAAGCTAAATGTTGTACACTCAAGGCTGTACTAAAAAAGACATTTTTTCCTGAATTGGCTTGTAGTTGTTGAATAGCATTTTCTATAGTTAATGGTTTTCCAATAAAGTTTTGTGGAGTATGTTCACGCCATGCAACTTGGTCTGAACCAATCACAATTGCATGAGGATGTTCTTGAGCAATCATCTGTGCTTTTTCGAAAGCTAGGCGTTTGGCAAGATGATCGGCATGGCTTTCATTGCGAGGGGATTCATCAATATCTGGGCTAATACAGCGATAATCCAGTCTTAATCGATTCATTAAATCTTGTCGGGTCTGGCTCGATGAAGCCAAAATAATTTCTGTTTTATCGTCCAAGAGAAAATTACTTGTATGATCATTCATTAAACAGTGTATTCCATTAAAATATCTAAGGGAACATAAGACAAGACCGCTTGGTGACAAGCTTGAAGTTTAACATTGGGTGCCATACCATCTTGGTAAGCTTCTACCCAACGTGTAACACATAAACACCAAAAATCACCAGGTTGTACTCCCGGGAAGCCATGTTCAGGCAATGGCGTAATAAGGTCATTGCCTACTTTTTGCGAATAATTTAGAAATTCTGAAGACATTTCTGCACAAACAGTATGTTGACCTAAATCTGTGGTCGCGGTATGACAAAAACCATTTCGGAAATAACCTGTGATAGGCGAAAAGCAACAACTTGCTAAAGGCTCACCTAACACATTTAAACCATTGATTTTAGGATCTGGATGAAAAGACATAAGCATATAAAATTGAAAGTTTGAACTATAATAATCAAAAATAATCAAATCTCAACTTTTCTACAAAAGTATCTAACCTTTTTTTGCGTAATCATTTAGAATCTACGCGATTTTTAATATCTATAAAGTGAGCAAACATGAATTTTCAGCGTATGACTGACCTCGATTTAGCCGGTAAACGTGTCCTTATTCGTGAAGATTTAAACGTTCCAGTTAAAAACGGTGTTATTACAAGTGATGCACGCTTACGTGCTGCATTACCAACCATTAAAGCTGCTGTTGAAAAAGGTGCAGCTGTGATGGTGTATTCTCACCTTGGTCGTCCAGTTGAAGGTGAGCCAAAACAAGAACAATCATTGGCTCCAGTGGCTGCATATTTGACTGAGGCTTTGGGTCAAGACGTTCAATTATTGACTGACTACTTAGACGGTATTGAAGTTGCAGCAGGGCAAGTGGTTTTACTTGAGAACTGTCGTTTCAATGTCGGTGAAAAGAAAAATAACCCTGAACTTGCAGCAAAATATGCAGCGCTTTGCGATGTATTCGTTATGGATGCTTTCGGTACTGCACATCGTGCAGAAGCTTCAACTGAGGGTGTGGCACGTTTAGCGAAAGTTGCAGCAGCAGGTCCATTACTTGCAGCTGAGCTAGATGCCTTAGGTCGTGCATTGCAAACACCTGAAAAACCAATGGTTGCGATTGTTGCAGGTTCAAAAGTATCGACGAAGCTTGATGTTCTAACATCACTTTCTGATATTTGTGATCAGTTAATCGTAGGTGGTGGTATCGCCAATACATTCTTGGCTGCTGCAGGCTTTAATGTCGGTAAATCATTGTGTGAACATGATTTAATTGATACTGCTAAAGCGATTGCAGCAAAAGTATCTGTTCCACTTCCTACAGACGTTGTTGTAGCTGATGCAGCTGAGATTGATTTTTCAGATTTCTTAGGTTCTTTAGCTGCTGCAAAAGCAGTGGTGAAAAAAGTTGAAGATGTGACAGACAACGACATGATTTTAGATGTTGGTCCTGAAACTGCAAAAGCATTTGCTGCAATCTTAAAAACATCTAAAACAATTCTTTGGAATGGCCCTGTAGGTGTATTTGAAGTTGATCAATTTGGCGAAGGAACTAAAACTTTGTCTTTAGCCATTGCTGAATCAGCAGGTTTTTCTATTGCAGGTGGCGGTGATACTTTAGCTGCAATTGATAAATACGAAGTTGCGGATAAAATTGGTTATATCTCTACAGGTGGTGGTGCATTCCTTGAATTTGTAGAAGGTAAAACACTGCCTGCAGTTGCTGTTTTACTTGAACGTGCAAAATAAGCAAAAATTGCGCATCTGCGACTGTTAAAATCGTAAAAAGATGACAGAAATATGAATGGGTTGGCTACGGTCAGCCCTTTTTTGATGGACGATTCACAAAAAAGTAATAAAAATGAAATATATCTGTAATAAGCTAATGGACAATAAATAACTCATTTTTGGAAAATGTGATGAAAATTAAATTTGTACTCGCAGCACTTATCATTGCTCCTTTGGCTTTAACTGCATGTTCAAAACAGGATAAAGCACCTGCATCTGAACAACTTTCAAGTTCAGAAAGTGTGGCTACAGAACAACAAGCTGCAATTGATGCGCTTGACCAACCTATTTTGGATGAAAAAAATACAGATATTCCAGCTGAAAAAGCCAATGCTCCAGCTGATGCAGCAACTCCAGCAACTGATGCAGATGCAACAAAAGCTCAATAAATATATTGAATGCTATATTTTGTTTAAATGTCTCTGCAAATGCAGGGATTTTTTTTGAAATACTACATATTGTTGCTGAATTGAAATAATTCCCCATGTAGAATATGGGGCATTACCTGGGAGGAAATTATGGCTCTTATATCATTGCGCCAGCTCTTGGATCATGCCGGTGAACACAATTACGGCGTTCCAGCGTTTAACGTAAACAATTTAGAACAAATGCGCGCAATCATGTTAGCCGCAGACGAAACGAATTCACCAGTTATTGTGCAAGCTTCGGCGGGTGCACGTAAATACGCAGGTGCACCTTTTCTTCGTCATTTAATTTTAGCTGCGATTGAAGAATGGCCGCACATTCCAGTGGTTATGCACCAAGATCATGGTACAGACCCAGATGTATGTCAGCGTTCAATTCAATTGGGCTTTTCATCTGTAATGATGGATGGTTCTTTGGCTGCAGATGGTAAAACACCAACTTCTTATGACTATAATGTAGACGTAACACGTCGTACTGTTGCTCTTGCACATGCGTGTGGCGTATCGGTTGAAGGTGAAATCGGTTGCTTGGGTAGCCTTGAAACAGGTATGGCTGGTGAAGAAGATGGTGTAGGTGCAGAAGGTATTCTAGACCATTCTCAGCTTTTAACCTCTGTTGAAGAAGCAACTCAATTTGTTGCAGATACCAATGTAGATGCTTTAGCAATTGCAGTTGGTACTTCTCACGGCGCTTACAAGTTTACACGTCCACCTACAGGTGATATTTTGGCAATTGACCGCATTAAAGAAATTCATGCGGCGCTTCCAAATACTCACCTTGTTATGCATGGTTCAAGTTCGGTTCCACAGGAATGGCTTGCAATCATTAACCAATACGGCGGCGATATCAAAGAAACTTACGGTGTTCCTGTTGAGCAATTGGTTGAAGCGATCAAACATGGTGTTCGTAAAATTAACATCGATACAGATTTGCGTTTAGCTTCTACTGGTGCAATGCGCCGTATGATGGCAGAACAGCCAAGTGAATTTGATCCACGTAAATTCTTTGCGAAAACTGTAGATGCAATGAAGCAAATCTGTGTAGACCGTTATACACAATTTGGTACAGCAGGACATGCTGACAAGATTCGCCCAATTTCTTTAGAGAAAATGGTTGATCGTTATAAATAATTATTAAGGATTATTTATAATTGGAAGCCCACTTATTATGAGTGGGCTTTTTCATGATGAGATGATTCAGTTATATAGAAGATTATAAAATGGAACTTGTATTTGCAGCAGCGACATGCAGTGTCTTGGTGTCAATCCTATTAAAATATTGTAAAAACAAAGGTTTTGATGCTTTACAGATGATTGCAAGCAACTATGTTGTTGCAAGTATTTTGTGTTATTTATGGTTTGAACCCGATTTGGTACATGTCTCTATTTCAGCAACGCCGTGGTGGTTGATTGTTTTACTTGGAATTGCACTTCCGAGTATTTTTTTATGTCTTACTCAATCATTACAAACAGCAGGGATCTTAAAAACAGAAATTGCACAACGTTTATCTGTGGTTTTATCGCTTTTAGCCGCCTATTTCCTATTCCAAGAACAGTTTAGTCAGCTTAAAGTTTTGGGTGTTGTTTTAGGTATTGTGGCAGTCTTATGTATTTTGTCATCGCATAAAAATGGAGTTGATATTGCTGCATCACTAAATGCTCAGAAAGGCTCGATGTATTTATTTGCAGTGTGGGTCGGTTATGCATTGGTCGATATTTTATTGAAATACACCACTAATCTTGGCTTACAATTTGCTGTAAGTTTAAATTTAATGTTTATTTGTGCATTTATTTTGACTACGACCTATTTAATTATTCAAAAAACTGTATGGAATATTAAAAGTTTAACGGCAGGTCTTGCTTTAGGTTTACTTAATTTTGCCAATATTGCGTTGTATGTCAAAGCGCATATGTTATTAAAAGATTCACCCGCAGTGGTTTTTGCAGGAATGAATATTCTGGTTGTCTTGTTTGGTGTAATTGCAGGATTATTCCTGTTTAAAGAAAAACTGAATTTGATGACTGCGCTTGGCTTATTATTGGGTTTGGCTGGTGTAGTGTGCTTAGCTTTGGCAATTTAAAATAATATGTGAGTAATATTGATGATGGAAAATGTATTTTTACCAAAGGGCTTACAGCATATTGAGCTTAAGAAAAATAATATTCATCTAGTACCATTATCCTATGATCATGAACAGGGCTTAATCGAAGCCTGTAAAGATGGTGAACTTTGGAAATTGCGCATTACCTCGACACCGCATTATTCAGAAGTGCATCATTATATTGATAAAGCACTTCAACAAAAGGCGCAGGGCAATCGATATCCTTTTGTTGTTATAGAAAAAAATACGGGTAAAATTTTAGGTACAACCAGTTTTCACGATATTCTTTTGAATGTTAAACGCCTTGAAATTGGCTATACATGGTATGCACAATCCGTTCAACGGACGCATGTAAATACAACGTGCAAATTTCTTCTACTCGAATATGCATTTGAGCATTTGCAAGCCAATACTGTTGCGTTACGGACGGATCAATTTAATTTTAAAAGTCAAAAAGCAATTGAGCGTTTAGGTGCAAAAAAAGATGGTGTCATTCGTGGTGATCTATTGCGTAAAGATGGCACCATTCGAGATACCGTGATGTATAGCATCGTAAAAGGTGAGTGGGAAAATATAAAATCACATTTGCAATATTTATTATTATCCAATTGATTTTAATAATTAATCATACAAACGATAAACTCCAGTGAAACGTTCACAGCCTTTTTGTTGTGTGCTCATAGACAAAATTGCTTTTTGGAAATTCAGTTGATATTTACAATCGCGTTCATTGTCTAAAATTTCATTCTTTTTATCGGGTGTGGTGTACGCCAGTAAAGAAATGATTTGTTTTTCTTTACGATTATTGGGGTTGCGGTAGGCAATGCCTTCAATTTTAATCCGATCTTTTGTGAGTTGATGAATCTGTAAATGAATCGGTTGCTTTGCAATATCTCCATTTTCATATTTGATGAAATGTTGCGTTAAGCTTTGATTCATTGAGGTATAAAAATTCAAATCTTCTAGTCGTATATCAAACTGTTGTCTAAAGCATTCAGTTGATTTGCATTGATTCAAGTGATTGAACCATAATTTATTTGTATCATTAATCAAACGAATAGGTGCGTCTGTGACCAAATAAGCTGTGAGGTACTTTTCATTTAATTCCGTTCTTAATTGTTCAAATTTTTTCGAACATAACTTTTGTAAAGTTGACGAATTTTGTTGTTCACAATTGACTGGCGCTGCATAAACAGCAGATGTGCTGATGCAACTTAAAATGAGACCAGATAAGAACGTTTTAATTGGATTAATCTCTGTTTTCAACAGCATGATCGCTTATACTTTCATAATGTTTGCATACGTACTATAGCGAAATAGAAAGTACGAATACAAGATTTTTCAAACTTAAAAATTGCATAAAGGAGCTGAAAATGATCATACCGATTCGTATTGGGCAAGGAGTGGATGTACATGCATTTGAAGACGGTGATTTTGTGACTTTGGCAGGTGTGAAAATTCCGCATACACATGGTTTAAAAGCGCATTCTGACGGCGATGTAGTGTTACATGCACTATGTGATGCTTTGTTGGGCGCATTGGCGCTTGGGGATATTGGACAGCACTTCCCAGATACAGATGCAGCGTTTAAAGGTGCAGACAGCCGTAAATTGTTAAAGCATGTCTATCAACTGATCTTAGATCGTGGTTATGTTTTGAATAATGCTGATATTACAGTGGCTTGTGAGCGTCCTAAGTTGGCAAAACACAATTTGGAAATGCGTCAAAGTATTGCAGATGTTTTGAATGTAGATGTAACACAGGTAAGTGTTAAAGCGACGACCACTGAAAAATTAGGTTTTACAGGACGTCAAGAAGGAATTTTATCGACAGCGACAGTATTGGTTTCACATCTAGTCAAGTAATTAAAAATATTAAATGGAGGATGTTAATGAGCATCCTCATTTTAAATACGCTGTAACTTTTATCAAAAGTTTCTCTTGTTTCTATTAAGCAAAATGATCCACATGCATCAAGGAATGTTGTAAATCTAAAGTTGATTTACGACCTTGTAATTGTAGACTTACCGCATGAATCAAACCCGTCCAAGTTTCATTGGGTTCCCAAACCTTATGCAATTCTTCTTGAGCTGTCGGCATATCGATATCCAGAAAATACTGGCGATATAAATACATCAAACTACTGACACGCATATTCTCGGTACAATGTACCCACACCATTTTTTCTTGAACTAAATGTGCGATCAAATCAAGAATAAATAAACATTGATCATCCGCAGGTGTATCCCACAAAATTGGAATTTGAATGTAGTTCAAACTTAATTCAGCACAGATTTTATCTTCATTTTCGAGGTGCAGATCTGCATCTGTAAAAGCAAGATTGATGATGGTATCTACGCCATATTCTTTAATCTGTTTGAGCTGTTCAACTGTAGGTTGACCAGAGGTCAGTAGGTGCTCGTGGACAAACTGAAAGTTTGCGATTTCACTGAGTTTTTGTTCAAGTTCATTCATAGCATTCTTACAGATTACATCAAAATTTTACTAACATCATAAACAAAAACGCCATCTTTGTAGATGGCGTTTTCATAAAATTAACGATTTGGTAATATTTCTTTCAAAGCGGCATCCATTTCAAGGAGTGCTTTTTCAGTTGTTTCCCAATCGATACAACCATCGGTCACAGATTGACCATATTCTAAATCGCTCAGATTTTCTGGTATATCTTGACGTCCGCCTTTGATATGACTTTCAACCATCAAGCCTACGATTGATTTATTACCATCTAAAATTTGTTCAGTGATATTTTTCAACACCAAAGGTTGTAAGTACGGGTCTTTATTTGAATTTGCATGACTGGCATCAATCATGATTTTATTGCTTACTTTGGCTTTTGCTAAAGCATTTTCTGCTTCGGCAACAGAACCTGCATCATAGTTAGGTTTACCATTACCACCACGTAATACGACGTGTGCATAAGGATTACCATTGGTACGAATAACTGAAACTTGTCCTTCGTTATTTAAACCTAAGAAGCTATGACCATGTTTAACCGATTGCATCGCATTGGTTGCAACAGTTAAACCACCATCAGTACCATTTTTAAAACCGACAGGAGAAGAAAGACCTGAAGACATTTCGCGGTGTGTTTGGCTTTCGGTTGTACGTGCGCCAATCGCAGACCATGAAATTAAATCTTGGTAATATTGTGGTGAGTTAGGGTCAAGGGCTTCAGTCGCACAAGGCAAGCCCTTATCATTTAACTCAAGTAAAAGTTTACGACCTAAGCGTAGACCTTTCTCAATGTTAAATGAGTCATTCATATCTGGGTCATTGACCAAACCTTTCCAACCGACAGTTGTACGAGGTTTTTCAAAATAAACACGCATGATGATAAATAAGGTGTCTTTTACTTTTTCGCTTAAAACTTTTAAGCGATCTGCGTAATCATGCGCAGCAACAGGGTCGTGAATAGAACATGGACCAATCACAACAAAAAGACGTTTGTCATTGCCATTTAAAATATTACGTACAGTTTCACGACCGTGAAGTACGGTTTGATAAGATTTTTCATTCAGTGGTAATTCAGCTTTAAGTTCAGCTGGCGTTACAAGTGTTTGAATGCTTTGTACATTCACGTCATCAATATCTGATTGAGTAATAGGAGTAGACTGTTGTGTATTCATTGCCGTCACTGGGTATTAGATCATACAAAAGTATTTTTAGTAGCCTGAATATAACATGAATTGATTAAAGTTTTGTTATAAATAAATCATTAAAACTTTACGATCAATTCATAAATTTCAGTTATGAATTAAACCGATAAATTAACCTACATGTTGTTGATTGGTTTGAATAATCATAGCAGTTTGAGGCTTTTCTATAGGTTTGCTTTTCACTGGATTTACAATAAAGTTAATGCCGAGTGCAAATAATGTGATGCCTAGAATCTTACGAATTAATTTTTCAGGCATTTTAGAGCTGATAAGTGTACCAATAATAATCGCTGGAATAGAACCAACTAATAACCATCCTAGAAGATGAAAGTCGACATTTCCAGAAGTCATGTGGGCAAAACCTGCAACAGAGGTTAATAACACCGCATGTACGACATCTGAACCAATAATACGAATCATAGGTAAATTCGGGAACATGAGAATGAGAGCCATAATGCCGAAAGCACCTGCACCAACAGATGATAGGGTTACAAATACACCCAGTACAACGCCCATAATTACGACATGAATACGCTTACCTTCAATTGTAAAATTATTGGTTTCATGAAAATCGTGTTTACCTTCACGAAATTTTGCAAAGAACTTTTCAATTTGTGCACGGAACATAATTGAAAGACCTGTGATTGTTAGCATAAAACCTAAAACCATCGTCAATACAGTTTTATAGTGGCTAGATCCACTCAGGTAATTATCAAGAACCCAATGGGTAGCAAACGAAGCAGGTAAACTACCTAGCGCTAACCAGAGTACGATAGGCCAAACAATATTGAGTTTTTTTGCATGCACGAAAGAGCCACAAAATTTAGAAATAGCAGCATATAAAAGGTCTGTACCAATAGCAATATGGGGTTCAATACGAAATAGACTGATCAGAATAGGGGTCATTAAAGAACCACCACCAACACCAGTAATACCAACGCAGAAGCCAACAAGTACACCAGCTAAAATAAACTCTACAGGACCAAACATGCCTAAATTGCCAAATATCAAAAAACAGGCATATCTTATGACTTTTTAATATAAGTAGTTGTCTTGATTATTGATTTACTTATTCTAAAAAATGCTAAAGTCAGTTTAAAATAATGATTCTAAAGCGATGACATATATCTATCTGATAAATGTATAAATTAAAAATATATTGTAGTATTTAAAATCTATTAAAATTAAGCGCTTATAAAAAGTTAAAGTAAAATTTAGGTTTTAATTTTTGGCTTTAAATCATTGATTAATAGTATTAATCCAAAAATAATCGGTGTGCTGAATAGGCATAGAGCAACAATAGCAATACTATTTCCAAAAGCATGACTGAAACAGCTTAATGCAATCAAAATAAAAACAAGAGCGATATAACGGACGACTTTGATTTGTTTGGCAAAAATAGCCCAGCGTGATTTAAGCGTTTTCTGAATTTGTTTAGAGCTGACCAAATAAAGAGCATAACTTGCAATCAAAATGAGCGTAAACGCGATGACTAAAATCATTCTGTTAATTCCTGAGCTGATTTTATTTGTGCATTCTTTAGTATTTTTTGTTGAATTTTAGCTGTAGCTTTTTGTTTTATCGGTATAATTTTTTGATGTAAAAATATTCCGACAACGGCAAATAACATAATGATCAAATCTACGCGTAGGAAAGACCAATAGTCTGAAAAACTGTGAATATATTGTTTAGAAATTAGAATGTAAAGATTGAAAATTGGTAAGCATATCGCCAGTAAAATAAAAATTTTCAGTTGCGATTTCCAAAGATGGTGCTGAGATGTCGCTAAGGCAATCAAAAAACTGATCAACCAAGTGATAAAAAAGCTATAGATTTCATAATTAGGCTGATCAGCCTGAATGTGAATCAATCGATTAGCGTATAAATAGCAGAGCATGGCGATGGGTAAACCAATGATTGCCGCAATATTTAAGCGGTTGACCAAGTATTGCCCAAAATGAAAACGATTGCTTTTGTTCTGAATTTGGCGTTTTAAGCTCCATAATAATAATCCAGATGCAATCATAGCACAGCCTAAAATCCCAGAAAAAAACAAGGCGAGTCGCAATATCGGCTGTGCAAAATGTGCCATATGCAAGCCATAAACACCTGCATTTAAAGTTGCAATTACACTGTTATTACGTGTATCTCTCAGTAATTTTCCATCATGTGCATCGAAACTAAGTTGAGCTTGGTGACGTGTAATAGATGAATCCTTACTTTCAGTGATGACGAGTTTGGCTTGTAACGTATTAGGTTGTTTGATTGTAATGTTATCAATTTCAGAATTTCCCCATTGTTGTTGTGATTGTCTTAGGAAGTATTCAATAGGTAGCATTGTTGCTTGGGTGGCCGTTGGATCTTTTTCAGCATTTGAAATTATACGGATTTCTTCAAAATATTGATAAGGGTTATCTGGATAAAGCTTTTTCATTCCTGTTGGGAATATGATGTAAAAGAAAATTGCTAAACCTGTAAAGGTAATTGTGAGAAAGAAGGGTAAAGCCAAAACTGCGGTTACATTATGAAAATCTAAATATGAACGCTGCCCTTTAAATGCTCTTAATGTGAAAAAATCTGTAAATATTTTTTTATGGGTAATGACACCTGAAATCAATGTGATGAGCATGATTAGCGCTGCAATCGTTACAATCAATCTACCTATTGAAACAGGCATTCCATAGAGTTGATAATGGAAATTATAAAAAAAGTCACCACCTTTAGTAGCGGATAAATTTAACACTTCACCTGTATTGGCATCTAAAGTTTTACTTTCAAAATCGCCATCTGCTTTTTGCCAGTAAACTTTATTGACAGGCTCATGAGCGTTTGCAACACCTATATACCAACTTTTGGCATCGGCAGCATTTTCTTGTAAATAAGCAAAAGCCGTTGTTATTGCTGTTTCTTGTTTAATTTGAATACTCGCAAGTTGTGGTTGCATCCAAGTATTTAATTCATGACGGTAATAAGACACTGAGCCTGTGATAAAAATTGCAAGGAGTAACCAGCCAAACAGAAGCCCAACCCATGTGTGTAGCCAAGCCATAGATTGACGAACAGATTTAAACATGGCTAACCTACTAATTTTGAAAGTAAAAATAACATAGAAGATAACGAGATGATCATGGTTGAAAGCTTTTTAAGTGATTGAACACAAAAGCTAAAAATGACAAAGATAATGTAAAAAACCAGTGCGGAAAACGCAGCCAAATAAATTGACTCAGCTTTAGCAAAGTAAGGATAAAATAGATCTGTTAATAATAAAGACAATAAATAGCTACACAGATAGCCAAAACCAAAAGCAAGGATAAAGCGATACAAAACTGATAATGGATATTGAATTCTATGCATAACATAATCACTTTATTCTATGAAAGAACAGTTCAAACCTGGTTTTTTAAAACTATTTACTGACTTTAAATGATTCAAAATAAAACAGTTTAGGCATGTTGAACATTAAATATATTTAAATGATAATCATTATTGTTTATTTTATTGATTCTTCATGTATCTTGCAAGAATTTTAAATAGAAAATATGAAAGAAGAGAAACATGATTGTAAAGAATGTAATAAATTTTCATTAGAATGAGTATTTATCTCGTGATGAATTGCATTCGGAGCTTAGCCTTAACATCGAAGCATTATGCTATGATGCTTATACATTGCTGATCGGGAAGAATGTTTTGCAAAATCGAAAACTTAAAATAGGAATTGTCGTTGGAGAAGTGTCTGGAGATACTTTAGGCGCTAAACTCATTCGTAGTTTTCGTGAGCAAGGTATCGATGTGGAATTTGAGGGGATTGGTGGCCCTCAAATGATAGCTGAAGGATTTGTCAGTGATTATCCGATGGATATTTTATCGGTAATGGGGATTGTCGAAGTTCTCAAAGATATCAAAAAATTATTTGCAGTGCGTGATGGTTTAGTTGCTAAATGGACTGAAAAGCCCGTGGATGTTTTTATTGGTATTGATGCACCAGATTTTAATTTACGTCTTTCTAAAAGCTTAAAACAAAAAAATCTTCCAATTAAAACAGTGCAGTATGTTAGTCCGTCTGTGTGGGCGTGGCGTCAGGGGCGGGTGCACGGAATTAAAGCGAGTATTGATCTTGTATTGTGCTTATTTCCATTTGAAAAATCTTTTTTTAAGCGTTTTGATGTACCTTCGGCATTCGTTGGTCATCCTCTTGCCAGTCAGTTGTCATTACAAAATCCGATTTTAGATGCAAAACAAGAATTAGGTTTAGAAATTAGCCAAAAGCATATTGCACTTTTACCTGGTAGTCGCCGTGGCGAAATTGAGCGACTTGGACCTTTAGTGTTAGATGCAGCTCAAATTATTCATAAAAAACATCCCGAATATCAGTTCATTATTCCTGCGATTAATGATGCACGAAAACAGCAAATTGAAGATTTATTAAAGACATATCCGAAAGCATTAATAGAAAAAATTCATTTGCTTGAAAATAGTGATCATGAATCTAAAATTGGTCGTCAGGTGATGAATGCGGCCAATATTGTAGCATTGGCTTCAGGAACAGCAACATTGGAAGCATTGTTATTACATCGTCCAATGGTGACTTTTTATAAATTGAATTGGCTCACTTATATCATTGCGAAGTTATTGGTCAAAATTCCATATTACTCATTGCCCAATATTATTGCAGGTAAAAAGGTGATTCAAGAATTGATTCAATCTGATGCAACGCCAGAAAATTTAGCGACAGAAATTGAAAAGTTGATGAATCAGGAAACTGCACAGATTCAGGTGATGCAATTACTGACGATGCATAAGCAATTATTGGCAGATAATAGTGAAGATCCTGTGCAAGTGATTCTGGGTATTTTGGAATAATCGCTCTTTAATTTATTTTAGGTCGATGTTGTTGGGGAATAGTGAAAATGAATATCTCTATTCAAAAAGCGCAGTCAGGTGATATTCATAATATTGCAGAGATTCATCAACTCACTTTTATTCGTCAAAAAAAATTCGGATCAATGCATTACATTAACCTTTGCAGCCTATCCACGCTATATCTGTTATGTACTTCATTATAATGATCAAATTGTAGGTTATATTTTTTGGACGCAAAAATCTTGATTTCGTTCAGAAGTCATTTTTGGATTGGATTAAATCGCGATTCAGCCAGGCTTTCAAGGGAAAGGTTTGTGTAGAGGGCTTATTCAGGATTCTTTAAAGCTTTTACAAGCAAAATTAACAAATAATCAAAAACATTTTAGTCAATACGAGTCAAGATAATGCGGCAAAAAAAAATCTATGAAGATGTATTGGCTGCAAAAGAAGTCGCTGTGATTTCAGGTTTATTTCGGTCACCTGAGGTTTATTTAAAAGGTGATCGACACGATTTAAATTTTTTAGCTGAATCGTCTGAAATTTAAAAATACGCTGTGAATGATGCAAAAAAACCTCCAGTAATGGAGGTTCTTTTGCTCTGATTGGATATTATTCTGCGCGTATCTTTAATTCATAACCTGTATATTTGCGAATATTGATGACGCCTGTATCCATAATTAAATACTGACCTTTAATGCCTTGTAGCTTGCCACGAATAATTGGAGTTTTATCCAAATTGTGAGATTTAATTTTTTCAGGATATTCATCTACAGGATAAATAAATTCACGTGGCAATTCATTTTCTAATATTTCAACGGTCTCATTGAAATCCAAGCTCATACTAAATTCATCACGAATTAAATCAATTTGTGATTCAAACTCAATAAGTAATTCATCACGTGCTTGTAATAAATTCAAAGGTTCGGCTTCACCTTTGAGTAATTTTCGCCAATCGGTTTTATCTGCAACTTGCGTACCGAACATGACCTCAAGCTGACCAGATAAGCGACGTGAGCCAACTTTCATAATGGGTAAAGCTTGAGTTGCACCTTGGTCTAGCCAGCGCGTTGGCATTTGCCCTAAACGAGTGATTCCGACTTTTAAAGCACTAGAGTTGGCTAAATAGACAATATGGGGTTGGAAGCACACTTCTTGTGCAAAACTTTCTTCACGGCACGTTCCTAAATGGTAATGACACGTTTCAGGCTTCATAATACACATGTCACATGAAGCCTTCGTTTTCATGCATTTAAAACAATGACCTTGTGAATATGACTTCGGTGTTTTTGACCCGCAAGATACGCAGTAAATGTTTCCTGTTGCTTCAATTTCAATTTCTCGACCTAATATAAATGGTAGGTCAACTTGTGAGCGATCTAATATAAATTTATATTCAACATTTGCCTTGTGAGTTTGTTGATCAGTTACACTAAGGTCTTTAAGACCTGCATGCATTTTATGGCAAATGCCTTGTAGTTCCATGTTTAATTACTCACTCAAATAAAGGTGCAGTTATGGCTGAGCAAAATGTCATCACTTCTATGCTAGACGATTTATCGCAAGAACAGCCAATTCAAACTGCATTGTGTATTGGGCAAAATTTGGCACAATACAATACAAATCATTCAATTCAATGGTCTCATTTTAACTTATCTGAGTTTTTAAATCTGCCTTTTACACAGCGTTATGATTTAGGTTTTGTTTTATTGGATACAGATGAGCTTGCCGAAGCTTCTGATACCCAAAAGTCTCAACTTTTGGTTAAATTACGGGATTTGATGGCGAAACGTATTGTTGTGGCATGTAAATTAAGTGATGAACAATTATTGAGAGCATTGGGTTTCACGCAGTTGATTGATAAAACTTTGTATGATCAAGATTTTGCCTTATGGCAGTTTAATATTTTGACCTATAAACATGTGCCTGATTGGTTTAATTCGAAATTTTGGGCAAATCCAGAAAATTGGAATAAATTTCGTTGGTGAAATTTTTAAGCAAATAGATTCTTTAAAATAAAAAAGAAGTTTTAACTTATTGCAAAATTTAACAATTTCGATTTTGGTGAATAACATAAAGCAACGTATGCTGTAACGGTGTCTAATAACATGTGTCATAAAACTTAGAATAGGGAAAACTCATGACAGATTTAACAAATATTGTGCAAATTTTAGCGCAACAAGCACTTGGCGGACAACAACAATCACAAAGTGGCTTAGGTGGTATACTCGGTTCAGTATTGGGTGGTTTAGGTGGCGGTCAGCAACAACAATCACAAGGCGGACTTGGTGGGGTACTAGGCTCAGTACTTGGTGGATTAACAGGTGGTCAACAACAAGCACCGCAAGGTCAAGCTGGGGGTTTTAATGCATCCTCATTGTTGGTTGCAGTTGTACCTTTGGTTTTAGGTTGGATTCAGCAAAACGGTGGTTTACAGGGTGCTTTGGCTAAACTTCAAGGATCTGGTTTGGGTGATCAGGTTCAAAGTTGGGTAGATCCATCGCAAGGTAATGGTCAGGTGGATGTTCAACAAATTCAAAGTTTATTTGGTGGTTCGCAAGTTGAGCAGGTTGCACAACAGGCAAATGTGCCAACCAATGAAGTGTATGGTGCAATTTCAACTGTATTACCACAAATTATCGATTCATTGACCCCTCATGGTAATGACACCGATCAGAATGAAGCAAATGATGATATTCAAAATGTAATGAATATGGTTTCAGGATTTTTAAAATAATTTTGATTCGAATCAAAAGTAAGAAAGCCAGTTTAATTTTGACTGGCTTTTTTAATTTTAAAATGTGACATGGGGAGTTCATTTGCTTTTTTTTTTGTTATAAAATAATACATAAGATATTGAATGTAAATAAAAATAAAAGTGTTCTGGGGGTGGCTCTGGCTTTTCTATTTAATGGGTTTTTACAATGAAATTTTTTGCGAAAATAATTTTTAAGGCTTTAGACTAGCAAATTAACACTTAATTTGATTTACATTGAAGTTTGCTTTTGAAGGATGAGGAACAGGGTTTCGCAAGAGGTAGAGGATTTTTTGATAAATTCCCCTCATCTACTTGCACCATATATTCCCCATCCCTGAGCAATATATGGCGCAAGAGAAGGAACGACCATACAAGGTATAAAGCTCCAATCACCTTGTATGGTGGATAGGAAGTCGCTTATTCAGTCACTAAAGTCTTTTCTTCTTCCTCATCATCCTCTGTAGTGTCCATGCCTAACTCTTTGAGTTTGCGTGTTAATGTATTACGTCCCCAACCTAATAATTCAGCTGCATGGCGTTTGCGACCACGGGTTTGTTGGAGTGCAGCGGTAATTAACGTGCGTTCAAACATAGGTGTCGCAATATCCAAGATTTTCATCTCACCATTTTTAAGCTTTTGAATTGCCCATTGGTTTAATAACTCATCCCAATGATGCAAAACAATACGCTCTGAACCAGCTTGTGCGGGATTTTGATCATCTGCTTTATTTATTGGGATTTGTTTTAATTCCGCAGGTAAATCTTCAGGATATACCTCACGACCAGTGATCATAACTGTCAACCAACGACAGGTATTTTCTAATTGACGTACATTGCCAGGCCAAGGTAATTGTTTGATATATTCTTGCGTTTCATGGCGTAGGATTTTTGGGCTTACACCGAGTTCTTTGCCTGCACTGGCTAAGAAATGTTGCGCGAGCATTGGAATGTCTTCAGCACGGTGTGCAAGTTTTGGAATGTGAATACGAATTACGTTCAGACGGTGATACAAGTCTTCACGGAAACGGCCATCATTCACCAATTTTTCTAAATCTTGATGTGTTGCGGCGACAATACGTACATTTACTCGAACTGGAATATGACCGCCGACTCGGTAAAATTCACCATCAGCTAAAACGCGTAACAAACGTGTTTGTGTTTCAAAAGGCATATCGCCAATTTCGTCTAGGAATAACGTGCCGCCATTGGCTTGTTCAAAACGACCTTGGCGTTGCGTATTTGCACCTGTAAATGCACCTTTTTCATGACCAAATAATTCAGTTTCAATTAAATCTTTTGGAATGGCAGCCATGTTTAAAGCAATAAAAGGCTTACTGCTTCTTGGTGAATGGCGATGCAAAGCATGAGCGACTAATTCTTTACCCGTACCAGATTCACCATTAATTAAAACAGTGATATGTGATTGCGATAAACGCCCAATAGCACGGAATACTTCCTGCATCGCAGGGGATTCACCAATAATTTCAGTCGACTGAATCGGTGCAGCTTTTGCAGATTCTTGTTGTTGTAGCTTATTAATATGCAAAATTGCACGATTGACCAATGCAAGAGCTTCATCAATATCAAACGGTTTTGGTAAATATTCAAAAGCACCCGTTTGATAGCTTGATACTGCGGACTCTAGGTCTGAGTGTGCTGTCATAATAATGACGGGTAGATCAGGATGGCTGCCTTTAACTTTACCTAAAAATGTTAAGCCGTCAATTCCGGGCATGCGAATGTCGGTAAGAATGACGTCAGGTGCATTGGTTGCTAGTTGATCCAAAGCAGATTGAGCTTCTTCAAAACTAGTGACATCGAAACCTTCTTCTTTGAAAGTTTTTTCCAAGACCCAGCGCATTGCGCGATCATCGTCAATGACCCAAATTTTATTATGCGACATGGTTTGACTCCCAAGGTAAATATAAGCTAAATACTGTTTTTCCTGGAATGGATTGGCATTCAATCATTCCATTATGTTGGTGCATGATATTTTGTGCGATACTCAGCCCTAAGCCTGTACCTTTGGCGCGTCCTGTAACCAGTGGATAAAACAGCGATTCTAAAATGTCTTCAGGTACACCCGGACCGTTGTCTTCGATATCAATACGAATTGCGGATTTATTGAGTACGCTATTAATTGTGACAAGCCGTTGAATACGTGTACGTAAAATAAGTTCAGGTTGATGGTCGATAAAAAACTCACGATTCTCTGTCATCGCTTGCACAGCATTAACACTTACGTTGAGCATGACCTGAATAAGTTGGTCACGATCTGCCTTTATTTCAGGTAGAGACAAATCATAATCTCGGATGATTCTAATTTTCTTTTTGGTTTGATTAATCACTAGTGAGCGAACACGTTCAAGCGGTTCGTGAATATTGACAAACTCATAGCTCGGTAGTTGTCTTGAGCCAAGCATAGTATCGGCTAAATTTCTTAAACGATCTACTTCACTAATAATAATGTCGGTAAATTCTGCATATTGTGGGTCATTTAGACTACGTGCAAGAAGTTGGGTTGCGCCACGAATTCCCCCAAGTGGGTTTTTAATTTCATGTGCAACACCGCGTATAAGTTGACGTGTTACTTGGTGTTGCTGAATTAAATTTTCTTCTTTAGAAATTTTTAACATCCGATCGATTGCATTGATCTCAATCATTAACAATGGGTGATAGGGTTTACCTGTATTGATTTGTGAAACGCTATAATCCACATGCTTATCTTTAAAATTGACATTAATTGTCGCTTCACGGCGCGTATAAGCTTGCCCAATTTTTAAGGTATTGAGCAAGGCTTCATGTGTATTAAACTGGTCATTGGGTGCATGTAAAATATTCATAACGGGCTGACCAGAAGCACGAAGCAAACTAATATCAAACAGTGTTTCGCATGATGAGTTTAGATAGAAAATATTTAAATGGCTGTCGACCAAGAGAATGGCTGTCGTTAAATTATCAACAAGTAGTCTGTAGTCAATTATTGGGTGTTGATCCATTAGCAGAACGTTCCTGTCTTAAAATAGCGCAATGGCATCTGACCTCATTTTCTATTTTCTCTTTATTGAGATTGAATAGATATAAATCGTCCTGATATAAAGCAAAATACAAGCCAACTTCTACGATTTGCTCAGTTTTCTTACATGAATTATAAAAAATGTGCAGAAATTGCCCTTTATCAGAATCATGAAGGATATGAGCTTATTACGTTATCACAATAGTGTTCTAAAATGGTGCATTGATAAATTTCGATAAAAACTTTGTTATATTTTGGTGCATCTTGCAAAGAGTATCGTTTTCAACTGTTTTTATGGGCAGAAAAGACATACAATATGCGGATTATAGTGGAGCGCAGATTCATGAAGTCCCCCAAAGTCGGTTTTGTTTCTTTAGGTTGTCCTAAGGCATTGGTAGATTCCGAACGAATTTTAACTCAGTTAAAGACTGAAGGTTATGATGTCGCATCAGATTATGATGGTGCTGACTTAGTTGTTGTGAATACCTGTGGTTTTATTGAATCTGCAGTACAAGAATCTTTAGACGCAATTGGCGAAGCCATAAGCGCAAATGGTCGTGTGATTGTCACAGGTTGTTTGGGTAAAGATGAAGAAAAAATTCGTGCAATGCATCCAAGTGTCTTAAAAGTGACAGGTGCAGCAGCATATCAAGAAGTCATGGAAGCAGTACATCAGTACGTTCCAGAACCACCAAAGCATAATCCTTTTATCGATCTTGTCCCAGAGCAAGGTATTCGATTAACGCCAAAACATTATGCCTATTTAAAAATTTCAGAAGGCTGTAACCATCGTTGTACTTTCTGCATTATTCCAAGTATGCGTGGTGATTTAGTTTCTCGTCCTGTTGGCTCGGTACTGAGTGAAGCTCAAGCGCTGAAAAATGCGGGCGTAAAAGAAGTATTGGTGATTTCCCAAGATACTTCAGCTTATGGTTTGGATACCAAATATAAGTTGGATTTTTGGAATGGTCAGCCGGTAAAAACTAAATTCTACGATATGTGCGAAGCACTTGGTCAGTTGGGTATTTGGGTGCGTTTACATTATGTTTATCCGTATCCGCATGTGGATGCTGTGATTGACTTAATGGCGCAAGGTAAAATCCTCCCATATTTAGATATTCCTTTTCAACATGCCAGTCCGCGCATCTTAAAATTGATGAAGCGACCAGCTCATAGTGAAAATACACTTGAACGTGTGAAATTGTGGCGTGAAAAGTGTCCAGATTTGGTCATTCGTTCTACATTCGTTGTCGGTTTTCCTGGTGAAACTGAAGAAGATTTCCAAATACTATTGGATTGGTTGCAAGAAGCACAATTGGATCGTGTAGGTTGCTTTACCTATTCACCAGTTGAAGGTGCAACTGCAAACGATTTACCAGATCATGTGCCTGAAGAGATTAAACAAGAGCGTTATGAACGCTTTATGGAAGTCCAACAGGCAATTTCTGCTGCAAAATTGCAAAAACGTATTGGTCAAGTGATGACTGTGTTGGTGGATGATTTTGAAGAAGAGTTCCCGGTAGCCGTTGCTCGCTCTTATGCGGATGCACCTGAAATTGATGGTAATGTCTTTGTGGAAGACATTGATAAGTCATTGATTAAACAAGGTGATTTACTTGAAGTCGAAATTACTGATGCAGATGAATACGATTTATTTGCGAAGCTGATTAAAATTAAATCAGCTTAAAATGTGTATGTAGATTTAAATTTAATGCGAATAAAATTGTAGATATTAGTATTGGAGTTTTGTGATGTTAGATTCTAAAAAGCCTCGTTATGAACGTATTTTGCTGAAACTTTCGGGTGAAGCGCTTGCTGGAAATAAAGACATGGGTATTGATGCCCAAGTCTTAGATCAAATGTCTTTATCTATTGCACATTTGGTTGGTTTGGGCGTGCAAGTGGGTATTGTTGTGGGTGGCGGTAATTTATACCGTGGTAGCCAATTGCAAAAAGAAGGTCTAGTTGGTCGTGTAACTGGCGACCAAATGGGCATGCTTGCAACAGTAATGAACGGTTTGGCGTTGCGTGATGCATTAGTGCGTCGTAATATCAAAACTCGTTTAATGTCAGCATTGCCAATAGGTGCGGTGGTTGAAGCATATTCAAGCCGCGATGCGATTCGTCATTTGACTCAAGGCGAAGTGTGCGTATTTGTTGCAGGTACTGGTAATCCATTCTTTACTACAGATACAGCAGCATGCTTACGTGGTATCGAAATTGAAGCCAACCTTATTTTAAAAGCGACTAAAGTTGATGGTGTTTATAATAAAGACCCAAGCAAATATGACGATGCTGTAAAATATGATCATTTAAGCTTTGATGAAATCCTAGATGAGAAGTTGGGTGTGATGGATTTAACCGCAATTTGTTTATGCCGTGACCATAATGTGCCATTGCAAGTATTCGATATGAATAAATCTGGCGCATTATTATCTGTAGTGATGGGCGAAAAAGAAGGAACTCACGTAACAAACTAATGTACGTGAGGGCTAAAGCTCTTTATACTGCTGCACATTCAAATTTACAATTTTAGATAAATAAGTAAGGAAGATCATATGATTAACGATCTTAAAAAAGATGCTGAAGACCGTATGAACAAGTCACTTGACTCGTTGGAACATGGTTTTGCAAAGGTTCGTACAGGTCGTGCGCATCCATCAATCCTCAACGGTGTTATGGTTTCTTACTATGGTTCTGACGTACCATTAAACCAAGTTGCGAATGTGGGTCTTGAAGATTCTCGTACGTTATTGGTACAACCGTTTGAACGTACAATGGTTTCTACAATCGATAAAGCGATTCGTGAAGCAGGTCTAGGTCTAAACCCAGTAACTTCAGACAGTATTCGTGTACCAATGGCAGCTTTGACTGAAGAAACACGTAAAGACATGCAGAAAGTTGCACGTAATGAAGCTGAAAATGCCAAAGTTGCGATTCGTAATATTCGCCGTGATGTGTTGGGTGATATTAAAGCATTGTTGAAAGAAAAAGAAATTTCTGAAGATGATGATCGTCGTGCAAGTGATGATATTCAGAAAGTTACAGATAAATTTGTTGCAGAAGTTGATAAACGTCTTGCTGCTAAAGAAGCTGAATTGATGAAGGTCTAAGATTTAAATGACCGCATCTGAAGACAATCATCTTCCAAAACATGTTGCCATCATCATGGATGGCAACAATCGTTTTGCTAAAAAGAAACAACTACAAAGTGGTGATGGACACCGTGAAGGTAAAAATGTCCTAGATCCGATTGTAGAGTATTGCCGAAAAGTAGGGGTTCAGGCTTTAACTGTGTTTGCATTTTCCAGTGAGAACTGGAATCGTCCACAGTATGAAGTTGATTTGTTGATGAAATTGTTAGAAGAGACAATTGATGAGCAAATTCCTCGTATGGAAAGATTTGAAATTTCATTGCGGTTTATAGGTGATCGTAGTCGGCTTTCTCCAGAACTACGTGAATTAATGTTGCATGCGGAACAAAGGACTGCTAAGTTCAGTAACATGACTTTAACAATTGCAATTAGTTATGGTGGAATGTGGGATATTGCCGATACTGCTAGGCGACTTGCTCAACAAGTTAAAGATCAAATAATTGATGTGAATCAAATTGATACTGAGTTATTTTCACAACAAATTAGTTTGGGTGATTTAGCACCTGTAGATCTTATGATTCGAACAGGTGGTGATTATCGACTGTCTAATTTCTTACTGTGGCAGGCTGCCTATGCTGAGTTATATTTTACTCAGACCTTGTGGCCAGAATTTACAGTAAAAGAGTTGGATCATGCGTTCAATATTTTTTCAGGACGAGAAAGGCGTTTCGGGAAGACCTCTGAGCAAATTCAACAAGAACAGATAGAGAATTTATAATGTTAGAGCGGATTATAACCGCATTGGTGTTGGTTGCAGTTGTATTGAGTTGTATGTTTGCAACACATTCACAATATCCAATGTTAGTGTTAATGATTATCGCAGCTGGGGTAGCAGGTTATGAGTGGTTTAAACTCATGCCACATGAATCTAAGCATGTGAATAAAATTAAAGCAGTCGGATTCGGTATTTTAACCGCTTGTCTCTCTGGTTTGGCATTATATTTTAATGATTTAGCACTTATTCTTTGGAGTGCTTCAATTTTAACGTGGTTGTTTAGTATTTATTGGGTGAAATCTTACCCAGAATATGATGGTTGGTATAACGTCACTTTAAATATTGTAGGGCTTGTTTTAATTGGTGCGGCAATTACCGCAATATTATATGTATGGAATCAGTCACCGTGGTGGTTGATGTATTTGTTCCTTCTGGTTTGGGGGGCAGATAGTGGGGCTTATTTTGTTGGACGTAAGTTTGGTAAGCGTAAACTTGCACCTGATGTCAGTCCGAATAAGTCAATTGAAGGTTTGATCGGCGGTATTGTTACCGTTGCAATCGTAATTGTTGCAGTTCAGTCTATTTACTTACATTTGACACTTTCACAACATATACTTTTCCTTGTTCTGTCTATTGTGACGGTCTTCAGTTCCGTGTTGGGTGATTTATTCGAATCAATGATTAAACGCCGTGCAGGAATTAAAGACTCTGGACGCATTCTGCCTGGACATGGTGGGGTGCTTGACCGTATTGACTCATTACTTGCTGCAGCTCCATTTTTTGCAGCAGGAATGTATGTACTAAAACTTATTGGTGTAGATTTATAGATGTCGCAATCTGTTTGTATATTAGGTGTTACAGGTTCAATTGGGTGTAGTACTTTAAAGGTTTTAGAACAACATCCAGACCAATATTCAGTTTTTGCAATCACTGGGTATAGTCGAATTAAAGAACTCAGTGAAATATGCAAACAGTTTCGACCGAAGTGTGTCGTTGTACCGTCTGCTAAAATGGATGAATTACAGCAACTTTTAAAACTGCAAAATATTGCTGATATTGAAATCCTGACAGATGAAGCGGGATTAATCGCAGTTGCGCAACATCCTGAAGTTGATGTTGTTATGGCAGCAATTGTCGGTGCTGCAGGTTTGTTGCCGACTTTAGCTGCGGTGAAAGCAGGTAAACGCGTTTTATTGGCAAATAAAGAAGCTTTGGTGATGTCAGGTGATATCATGCTTCAAGCTGCGCAAGACAACAATGCGTTGTTATTACCCGTTGATTCTGAACATAATGCAATTTTCCAATGTCTCCCTCAAAATTATCTCCAAACTGAAAGAAATGGTGAACCTAAGCAGGGTGTTAAGCAAATTTTATTAACCGCCTCAGGTGGCCCATTTTTAAATCACAGCATAGAACAATTAAGAAAAGTAACACCTGCACAAGCCTGTAAGCACCCAAATTGGTCGATGGGGCGAAAAATTTCAGTCGATTCGGCAACATTGATGAATAAAGGCTTAGAATTAATCGAAGCGTGTCATTTATTTTCAATTAAAGAACAATTTGTTACAGTTGTCGTTCATCCACAAAGTATTATTCACTCAATGGTTCAGTATGTGGATGGTTCAACTTTGGCTCAAATGGGTAATCCTGATATGTGTACGCCAATTGCACATGCATTAGCATGGCCTGAGCGAATTCAAACACATGTTCCACCTTTAGATTTATTTGTACATTCGCAACTTGATTTTCAAGAACCAGACATAATCCGTTTTCCTTCTTTGAGATTGGCTCGTGACGCGATGAAAGAAGGTGGTTTAGCACCTGCTATTTTGAATGCTGCCAATGAGGTCGCTGTTGCATCTTTCTTGCAACAACAAATTTCGTTCCTTGAAATTCCTCAGGTGGTTGAACACGTTTTAAATTACGTTCAGAATGGTTTGGCAGATTCGATTGAAACGATTTTGCAAACAGATGAGCTTGCTCGACAAGTTGCATCGCAACGTATTACGCAATTGGAAAGCCGTTCATGAGTGTTTTGTTTATCATTGTTGCTGCTATTTTTTTACTTGGTCCACTCATTGCTATTCATGAGTTTGGACATTACTGGGTTGCACGTAAACTCGGTGTGAAAGTATTGGTATACTCAATTGGTTTTGGCCCAACACTGCTAAAATGGACGTCAAAAAAGTCAGGTATTCAATATCAGCTTTCTGCATTACCACTAGGTGGTTATGTGAAAATGTTGGATGAGCGTGAAGGCAATGTGAGTGCAGAAGATCTACCTTTCGCATTTAATCGTCAGTCACCGTGGAGGCGATTTGCGATCGTTGCAGCAGGACCACTGATTAACTTATTTTTTGCTGTGATCTTATTTTGGATATTATTTTTACCTGCGCAAGACCAACTGAATACTCGTGTGGGTAAGGTTTTACCAAATACACCTGCTGCGACTGCCCAAATGCAAGCTGGTGATAAGATTATTGCAATTGATGGAACGCCAATTGAAACTTGGGAAAAGTTGAATTATGCCGTTGTAGACCGTGTTGGCGAAACGGGCAATATTCAGGTTCAAGCAGAACGTAATGGTCAAATCAAAACGTTCAACTTACCCATTCAAAGCTTTCTCAAAGATCAAAGTCAATCTCCATTTGATATACTCGGATTTACACCGTATCGTCCTTACATTCCCGCTACAGTTTTTAAACTGAGTGATGATGGCGCAGCAATTCGCCAAGGAATGAAAGAGGGTGATCAAATTTTAGCGATCAACCAAGTCAAAATGAAAGATTGGTTTGATGTGGTAGATGTGGTACAAAATTCACCTGAAAAGTTATTGAATATTGATGTGTTGCGTCAAGGAAAAGTTGTTCATTTGCAAGTGATGCCGCAAGGTAAACGTGACAATATGGGGAATGTGACTGGAATGTTAGGCGTGCAAGCGCAGACAGCAAAAGTGACTATTCCTCCAGAATATAAGCAAACAATTCAATATAATCCTGTTGAAGCGTTTGGTATGGCAGTTGAAAAAACAGGGCAAATTTCTGCCATGATTTTGAACTCTATGGTAAAAATGGTTCGTGGCTTAATTGGCTTGGATAATTTATCGGGTCCTATAACCATTGCCAAAGTTGCTGGTCAAAGTGCGGAAATGGGTTGGCAAACATATATTTCATTTATGGCACTCATGAGTGTGAGTTTGGGAATTTTAAATTTATTGCCTATTCCAATGTTGGATGGCGGACATTTAATTTATTACATAATTGAAATGATCCGAGGTAAACCTGTTTCTGAACAAATACAATTGGTTGGTTTGAAAATTGGTATGGTACTGCTTGGAAGCATGATGCTCCTTGCGATATTTAATGATTTTATGCGTTTATAGCGTAATAGTGGATTAACTTACTGGAAAATAATAGGCATGCATCACTCACATTTATTTATGCCGTTGGCGCTTATTAGTGCAATGGCAGCAGTACAGCAAGTACATGCAGCAGATGAGTTCATTGCGAGAGATATCCGTGTGGATGGTTTGGTTCGCTTAACTCAACCTAGCGTTCTTGCACTTTTACCAATAAATAGTGGTGACCGTGTCAATGATCCTGCTATAGCAGATTCAATTCGTGCTTTGTATGCTTCTAATTTATTTGATGATATTCAAGCATCTAATAATAATGGCGTATTGGTTTTTAAAGTCGTTGAACGTCCAGTTATTTCAAAAATTAACTTTAAAGGCAATAAACTGATTCCGAAAGAAGCCTTGGAAGATGGTTTGAAAAAAATGGGCTTGGCAGAAGGCGAAGTTCTTAAAAAATCTGCATTGCAAACTTTAGAAACTGAGTTGGAGCAGCAATATGCTCAACAAGGTCGTTATGATGCTGATATTAAGGTTGATCAAGTTGCGCGCCCAAATAACCGTGTAGATTTAGATATTAATTTTAATGAAGGTAAGGCTGCAAAAGTATTCGATATCAATGTGATTGGTAATACTGTCTTTAAAGATGATGAAATTAAGCAAGCATTTGCAGTAAAAGAAAGTGGTTGGTTATCTGTTATTTCACGAAATGACCGTTATGCACGTGAAAAAATGGCGGCAAGTTTAGAATCATTGCGTGCTTTATATTTGAATAAAGGTTATATCAACTTTGAAATTAACAGCTCAAACTTGAATATTAGTGAAGATAAGAAAAATATCTTTATTGAAGTATCTGTAAATGAAGGTGACCAATTTAAATTTGGTGAATCTAAATTTTTAGGTGATGCACTTTATAAGCCAGATGAACTTAAAGCACTGCAAATTTATAAAGATGATACGACATATTCACAAGAAAAAGTTAATGCAGTTAAACAGCTTCTATTGCGTAAATATGGTAATGCAGGTTACTACTACACAGAAGTGAATGTTGTACCTGAGATTAACAATGAAACACATACTGTTGATTTAAATTACTATATTAATCCAGGTCAGCAAGTCACAGTTCGTCGTATTAATTTCACAGGTAATGCGAAAACGGCTGATGAAGTATTACGTCGTGAAATGCGCCAAATGGAAGGTGCATTGGCGAGTAATGAAAAAATTGATTTGTCTAAAGTTCGTCTAGAACGTACTGGTTTCTTTAGTAAAGTTGATATAAAGCCTGTTCGAGTGCCAAATGCACCTGATCAAATGGATTTAAATATTGATGTCGAAGAACAGCATTCTGGAACAAGTACTTTGGCTGTAGGTTATTCTCAGAATGGTGGTATTACCTTCCAAGCGGGATTAAGCCAAACCAATTTCTTGGGTACGGGTAATCGTGTTTCTATCGATTTATCACGTTCAGAAACGCAAGATTATTATAACTTAAGTGTGACTGACCCTTACTTCACGATTGATGGTGTTAGTCGTGGTTATAATATGTACTACCGTAAAACCAAGCTGAATGATGACTATAACGTTAATAATTATGTAACGGATAGTCTAGGTGGTGGTATTACGTTTGGTTATCCGATTGATGAAAACCAGAATATCAGTGCGGGTCTAAATATTGATCAAACTAAAGTAACCACAGGTTCGTATGTTTCGACATATGTACGTGATTATTTGTTAGCAAATGGTGGGAAGGCAACACATTCAAGTACATATTGCCCAATTGATAAAATAGAAAATATTGTTGAAAAAGATCCTGTTACTGGAAAAGATGTTATTACAGGAACTAAGTGTAGTGATATAGAGACTTCTTATGAAGATGAGTTTGAGGGTAAATTCTTAACCTATAACTTAAACTTAGGTTGGTCTTATAATACGCTGAACCGTCCAATTTTCCCTACTAATGGTACTTCACATCGTCTTAATGCTGAAATTGCACTTCCAGGTAGTGATGTTGAATATCAAAAAGTTACTTATGATGCGCAAAGTTACTTCCCGATAGGTCGTGATTTTGTCCTGCGTGGTTATGGTAAGTTAGGGTATGGTAATGACTTGCCTTTCTATAAAAACTTTTATGCAGGTGGCTTTGGTTCAGTTCGTGGTTATGATAACAGCACGCTTGGTCCAAAATACCCTGGTGTTATATTCAATGAAAGACGAACTAAAGATTATGATCCCGAAGAAGTGGGTGGTAATGCTTTAATACAATTTGGTACGGAGTTGGCTTTACCTGTGCCATTTAAAGGTGATTGGGCACGTCAAATTCGTCCTGTGATCTTTGCTGAGGGGGCGCAAGTCTTTGATACAAGTTGTAGTATGGCTACTGGTAAGTTGTATCTACAGGGTGACAGTGAAGGTTTCAAAGATCCTGGTGTAGAAGCAAAACAATATTGTAAAGATAATAATGATTTTGATCTTGGTAATATGCGTTACAGTGTGGGTGTTGGCTTTACATGGATTACCATGATTGGACCACTTTCATTGAGTTATGCATTCCCATTAAATGATAAACCAGGTGATGAAACTAAAAATATTCAATTTGAGATCGGTCGTACTTTCTAAGTACGATCTTTATTTGATTTAACATCATATAAGGAAAAAATATGAAAACAATGAAGATGGTGGTTGTGGGTTTAGGTCTAGGTTTTGCTGGTTTGGTTCAAGCAGCTGGATTTGGTGTAATTGACTTAGGGAAAGTTGTTGAAAGCAGCACATATCTAAAACAACAAAATGCCAGTTTAGAGCAATCTGTTAAACCACAGACCACTAAGCTTGAGCAGATTTCTAAAGATATTGAAGCTTTGAAACAAAAAGCACAGGCTCAAGGTGCAAATGTTCAGCAGATCAATGCGCAATACCAAGCGAAAGTAAATGAATTTCAAACGATTCAACAAGGTGTCCAAACTAAAGTTCAAAGTGCAATTCAAAGTACCAATACAACTTTTGAAACTCGTGTGAATCAAGCTGCTGAGCAATTGCGTCAAGAAGCGGGTTTAGATTATATTTTGAATAAAACTTCAACACTTGCATTTGACCCAAAGAGCGATTTAACTGCTAAAATGATTCAAAAGGTCAATGCAATTAAATAATCAATGAGATTCAATCATTTCCATCTCGATGAATTAGCTCAGCTTGTACAAGGTGAGCTTGTTGGTCAATCTGATCTTGTTCTAAAAGGTCTATCTAGTTTAGAGCAAGCTCAGCCTCATCATATCGCTTTCGTAATCGGTGATAAGTATCTAAAAGAAGCGCTTAATTCAAAAGCTGGTGCGCTTATCATTAGTGCAGAACTTCAAAGTCAATTACCTAATCATAAAAACTTTATTATTGTGCCTAATCCGTATTTGGCGTTCGCAATTCTTACACACAGTTTTGAAATAAAAGTCACTGTACGTGGTATTGAGCGTACGGCTCAAATTTCACCCTCTGCAATTATTGCCGATGATGCTTATATTGGTCATTACGTTGTGATAGGTGAAGATTGTGTGGTGGGCAACAACACCATTATCCAATCGCATGTCAAAATTGATGATGGTGTGGAGTTAGGTAAAGATTGTTTTATCGATTCTCATGTTACTTTGACCGGTCAGGCTAAAATTGGTGATCGTGTACGGATTCATGCCAATACTGTCATTGGCGGAGAAGGTTTTGGTTTTGCATCTTATCAAGGTAAATGGAATCGCATTGCGCAATTGGGTTCAGTTCGCATTGGAAATGATGTGAGAATTGGTTCGAATTGTAGTGTTGATCGTGGTGCTTTGGATGATACTATTTTAGAAAATGGTGTCATTATTGATAACCTTGTGCAAATCGCACATAACGTGCATGTTGGTGAAAATACAGCCATGGCAGCGAAGTGTGGTATTGCTGGAAGTACCACGATTGGCAAAAACTGCATCTTTGCTGGTGGGGTTGGTGTGGTTGGGCACATTAAAATTGCAGATAAAGTGACAGTTACAGGAATGTCAATGGTTTCAAAAAGTATTTCTGAAGCAGGATCTTACTCTTCCGGAACTGGACAATTTGAAACAAATCAGTGGAAAAGAACAGTTGTACGCCTAAGACAATTAGCAGATGTGCCATTGACCAAGCTAGTGAAAAAAATAGATCATATGCAGGCTCAAATAGAGTCCATTGAATCAACTTTAAAGTCGCGTAAATAATTATGACTCAGTCTAAATCTCTACCTTTCGCCGTTCCAGAACTACCTATGCAAACTCAAACGATCCGTGAGTATTTACCACATCGTTACCCATTCTTGCTTGTGGATCGTGTTACTGAAGTTACAGAGAACGCAATTGTGGGATACAAAAACGTATCGATTAATGAAGAGTTTATGCAGGGACATTTTCCTGGCTATCCGATTATGCCTGGTGTGTTAATCGTTGAGGCGATGGCACAAATTTCTGGTGTATTGGGTTTCATTATGAATGATGAGAAACCGAGAGCTGGATCTTTGTTCTTGTTTGCTGGTGCAGAAAAGATACGTTTTAAAAAACAAGTCGTACCTGGTGACCAACTCGTGCTAAAATCTGAATTACTCATGCAAAAACGTGGCATTTACAAATATTTATGTACTGCTAGTGTTGACGGCATGGTAGCAGCAACCGCTGAAATTATCATTTCTCATCAGAAATTAGAGCAGGCATGAGCAATAAAGATTTAATACACCCAACCGCTATTATTGACTCATCTGCAGTAATAGCGCCAGATGTCCAAATTGGACCTTATTGTATTATTGGACCTCAAGTTACAATTGGTTCAGGTACAAAGCTGCATCCGCATGTTGTGGTTGCAGGTTTTACCCGTATCGGGTCGAATAACGAAATTTTCCAATTCGCGAGTGTTGGTGAAGTTTGTCAAGATTTAAAATATCAAGGTGAAGAAACTTGGTTAGAGATCGGTGACAACAACAAAATTCGTGAACATTGTAGTCTGCATCGCGGCACTGTCCAAGATCGCAGTATCACTCGAATAGGTAGTGATAATTTGCTTATGGTTAATACCCATATTGCGCATGACTGTGTCATTGGTAGCCACAATATTTTTGCGAATAATGTGGGGATCGCTGGGCATGTTCAGATTGGCGATTTTGTGATTGTCGGTGGAAACTCAGGTATTCATCAGTTTTGTAAGATTGATTCTTATAGCATGATTGGTGGTGCTTCACTAATTCTGAAAGATGTTCCTGCTTATGTGATGGTATCTGGAAATCCTGCACATGCTTTTGGTATGAATGTAGAAGGGATGCGTCGTAAGGGTTGGTCTAAAAATGTGATTCAAGGCTTGAGAGAGTCTTTTAAATTGATTTATAAAGCCAATTTAACCACAGAGCAAGCGATTGAAAAAATCCGCCAAGATATTCTTCCAGAAGTGGAAGAAGTTCAGTTGCTCATTGATTCAGTTTTAGAGTCAAAGCGTGGAATTGTGCGTTAATCTTTAATTCGTAAAATAAATGACGATAAAGAAAATTAAAAAATGCCTCATCAGAGGCATCTTTTATATTATAGGTTTCAAATTGGTTGAGAATAGTTTGCACAAACCCTTATTTTTCGGTGTTTTTTAAAATTCTTTAATGTAGAATTTGAATGAATTTAAAAATGCAATGCAACAGAAGTGCAACATGACAACATACCAGAAACGTAAGGGCAGAGTTACAGTTACTGTAAGAATAAGCCTCATCCACCGAAATCAAAAACCTTTGATACAATGCGCGATGCAAAAGCATGGGCTGTGCAAACAGAATTAGAATTAAAAAATGAAAGGGAAAAAAATTTATACGCATATAGTTTTTAAGCATGCACTAGAAAAATATAAAAATACAGTATCAATTACAAAAAAAGGTTCTGACGCAGAAATCACAACTATAAATTTCTTCCTTAAAAATATGAAAGTAAATTTGAGCTTATCGGCCATAGATAAAATGTATCTAGTTGAGTGGAGAGAGCAGCGCTTAGGGGGCGTTTTCGCATAATACCAATTATATTAAATAGACTATAATTTAGGTGATATTCCATTTTTCAAAAAAAACAAATAAGAAATTTTATATACTGATAATCATTCTAGATCCTAATTATGCAAACATATTTTTATTCGTTAATATAAATACTTAACAAGATATTTATGTTTTCTATATGATAGAAGTAAATAATTGGGGGGTATTAAGATGGCATATTTAAGCAAAAGTGAAAGAAAACAACAAATTATTGATTCAGCAAAAAAATTTGTTTTATCTGAAGGTTTAAATACATTAACAGTAAGAAAACTAGCAGAAAAAGCAGAATTTTCGGTTGGTCAAGTACATCATCATTTTGATTCTATTCATGATTTAAAGTCACAAGTTTTTTTAGCATTAGTCCATGAAAATTTAAATCTGAATCGATTGCCCGATAATGTCACTACCAAAGAAAAGTTAATCTATTTATTAGGTTCAGAAGCAACAACTTCCGAAACACCTTATATCCGAGTTTGGAATGATGCAGAAAGTAATGTGTACAGTCATCCTGTATTTAAGCAAGTCTATGCACAGGCAATCAAAATTTGGCAAAATTCAATCATTGATGTACTACGTATAGGTTTGGAAAAAAAAGAATTTATTATTCAATTAGATCGAATAAATGAAATTGCTTTGAGATTGATTTCTTTAGCCGTAGGGCTGGAATTTTTATCCAATCTTGAAGTGGAGGGTGTGCAGTTTGAATTCTTTCATCATCAAATTATATTAGCAATTCAACAGGAATTAGGAATTTAATTTTTTTAGAATTAATTTGAACACAGGTTCAAATTAAAGTATTCTTTTGATAAATGCCAACTTTATGAAATTGGGATTTAAGATTTTTCTGTCAAAAAACAGATAAAATTTGAATTTTAGTTAATTTATTCTCAATTATTATCTTTAAAAACTCATAGTTTATATTCGGAGAAAACAATGAAAAAAATAGCTTATTTATTGTTTATGCCCATATTTTTAATGGGTTGCCAAGCGACACAGATAAGCTCAAAGCAACTTATACAAGGTATTGATTTGAAACAGCCAACACCACAGGTTCTTTGTGATCAGTATGTTTGTGCAAATGCTGAAGGAATTTCTAAAGAACTCACCCAAAAATATCTCGGGCAGGTTCAAGCAGATAAAGTGTTCTCACAAGGTGAGTTTGATCATACTCAATTTACCTTTGCCAATGGTATTTTTTGTGACACTCAAACTCGAAAATGCCATGTAGATCGATATTTTAATGGTGATGGTAAACGTAGTGATGTTGCAGAAAACTATACAAAAGCATTATTTGGTCAGTAAAAAGAATCAATAGATCAGTGTATTATTTATTCGCTGATTTGTTGTGAGATTTTGTGATGTTGAATCAGTAAAGGATATTTAATTTAAGTTATGTTTAATTTTAAAAATACGCTTTTAGTTGCAAGCCTGTGCCCCTTTTTAATTAGCACCGCTTGGGCAAAAAATGGGGTCGAAAGCATTTATCTAAATGGTAAAATTTATACGGCTAAAGATAATACTTCTTTACAACAAGCAATTGCGGTTTTGGATGATGGTACGATCCTAAAAGTAGGAAATAATGCCGAAATCAGAAAACTCGCTGATGCAGATACACAGATAGTCGATCTACAACAAAAAGTGTTAATGCCGGGCTTAATTGATACGCATATTCATGCTTTGATTTCAGGTGTTGAGTCAGTAATGGCAACAATGGAAGAGGGTGAGATCAGTGTTCCTGCTGTAGTAGAAAAATTAAAAGTCGCACAAAAAGAAGGCACTGCCGTATATGGCGATGTATTGGTTTTAAATGGTTTATCTTCTGAGTATTGGGAACTAGAAGATCAATTGTCAGCAGTTTTTAATCACAACGAATGGAAAAATCAGCTTGTAGCATTGGTTGGGAGTGATCACCATACAGCATGGGCAAATAAAGCCTTACTGAAGAAGGCTGGTGTAGACAAAAATCTTGTTCGTCAATTAACAGTAGAAGATCAACAAAATATTCGACATAATCAAAAATTTGAACCAACTGGATTTTTAGTTGACTCAGGCTGGGATATTGTCAGTGAAAAGATTCCTTCCGTACCACATGATTTAATGTATAAAGGATCTAAAAAAGCAGTACAGGAATTGAATCAGCTAGGTATTACAGGCTGGTTAGACATTGCTTCCAATGCTAGTCCTTTACAGGGTATTTTTAATATTAAAAATACTGAAAATACCGTTGGTGTTATTCCGATGTATAAAGAGCTTTCTGAAAAAGGCGAGTTGACTGCACGTGTTTCGGGGTTGCATATCATCAACTCAAAAAGTACTGCAAAAGTATTGGATACACTGCAAGTCATTAACCAGAAATATAATAATATTGAAAACTTTAAGTTAACTGGTATGAAAGTGTTTGCAGATGGGATTTTGGAATATCCTGCACAATCAGCTGCTTTGATAGGACAGTATTCCAATAGTAAAAAAAGTGGTCAATTATTGTTTGACCCTCAAGTATTTAAAACATTAGTTGACGAAGCCGATCAACGAAATATGCTAGTTCATATTCATGCAATTGGCGATAAAGCAGTGAATGAGTCATTGAATGCTATTGAATATGCACGGTCTAAACGTCAGAGCCATGTTGCTCATACAATTACTCATCTTCAATTGGTTGACCCAAAGGATTATGGTCGATTTAAACAAAATGATGTGATTGCTTCTATGCAATTGGCATGGGCTTATGAAGATGGATTTAATAAAACTTTAGTTAAACCATACATCAGTCAAACGTCTTATCAAGGAATGTACCCAGCGGGGTCATTGGTCAAGCATGGAGCAATACTTGCAGGAGCGAGTGATGCTCCTGTATCAACGCCTAATCCATTTATTGCAATGGCTATTGGTATGACACGTACTGCTGAAGGTGGCAGTTATTTAAATCCAAGTGAAGCAATTGATCGTGAGACTGCTTTTAAAGCCTATACAATTAATGCAGCTAAGGCTTTAGGACGAGAAAAAGAGATTGGTACATTGGAAGCTGGTAAAAAAGCGGACATGATCGTACTTGATCGGGATATTTTTACCGTACCACCTGAGCAATTAGCAGAAACAAAAGTGGTATGGACGATTTTTAATGGTAAAAAAGTCTATCAACAGTAGATATGTGCATGATAAGCGCTTAAACATGCACGGATTATGAAAATGATGCGTGCATTAATCTTGAAGAATTTTTTCTTTCACACTTTATATCTTTAATTTAAGGAAGTGATCGTCCATGATAAAAAATAAAGATGCACAGATTATTGTGATTGGAGCAGGTACGGCTGGTTTAACTGCTGCCAGTGAGTTGCAAAAAATGGGGAAAAGCGTACTTGTTTTAGAAGCACGAGACAGGCTTGGTGGTCGTATTTTTAGTCAAAAAATTGCGGGAAAAGTTTATGATTTAGGTGCTTCGTGGATTCATGGTATTGAAAACAATCCAATATGGTCAATTGTGCAACAAAATCAGATTGAAACCGCTGTATTTAATTATAATGAATCGATTTATTACCATGATAGTGGTCAACGTTTTAATCCAATACAACGCAACATTTTTGAAAAAAGTTTGGATTATTTATTAACTCAATTTAAAACTATTAATCAGACTGAACATTATTCACATGCATTAGAAGCATTGGAAACGTGGCTTAATGGGACAAAGTTCCAAGAATTTATAAAAAGCCAATTTCAATTAGGTCAAGCTGAACAGCTTAAGCTTCACAAGATGCTTCTAGATTTTTTCAAAGGGCTAGCTGAAGATCCGTGCGCAAGTGATTTAGAACATTTATCTGCTGAATTCTGGAAAAATGAGGGATTTTATGCAGGAGATGAAGTTGTTTTTCCGCAAGGCTATATACAGATTGTTGAAGCATTATCAAAAGATATTACAGTACTAACTAATAAAGTCGTTCAACGTATTGATTACACTAAAGAGCTTATTCAAATTTTTACAGAAAAAGGAGAATGCTTTACCGCAAGTCAAATCGTTATAACTGTGCCATTGGGGGTGCTTAAAAAGCAACAGATACAGTTTATACCTAGTTTACCACAACAGAAAAAGCAAGTTATTCAAAAGTTAGGTTATGGAGTTTTTAATAAATTATTTGTCCATTTTGATCAAGCTTTTTGGCAATCAAGTGAAGGTAATTTGGTAAATAGTATAAATATTCATAATGGCCAGCGTTGGTTAAATTTTTTGGATATGAGTAGGATTTATCAACAACCGATATTATTATTCTTATTTGGTGGCGTATCTGCGACTTGGACGGAAAAATTGAGCAGTCATGAGATTTGGCAACAGATTGAACCCTCACTCAAGCTTATTTTTAATGACATTCCAGAACCCATTCAAATGTTTAAAACCGAGTGGGGTACAGATCGTTTTGCTGAAGGTTCATTTAGTTATCAAGCTATTGGGCAAACTGCTGATGATATTGAAATTTTAAAAGAACCCATCTTAGGCAAGCTATTTTTCGCAGGTGAACATTTAGCGCAATTTGGCGCGGGTACTGTGCATGGTGCTTATACATCAGGTCTAGATACTGTGAAGCTTATGTTGTAATTTTATACTTACATATAGTTAAGATTTTCTAAAATTAACATAACACACCTTATTTGAATGCTTAATGTTAGAACCCATTTAAAGTGTCTATATTCTCACCAATAAAAATGTCTGGTTTATGATGGTTTTTATCACCATGGACTGGATATAAAATATAGATGC